>NZ_JBMVFV010000079.1:0-27260 GCF_049538395.1 Micromonospora sp. AB353
GGGCGCCGGTCCCCGTCAACTTCATGATCGACGGAGGAGGGGAGGGTGGTCAGGGCTTCAGCCAGCGGCGTACCTTGCGGTGTCGTGAGCGGTCGCGGGCCCGCAGGACGGCCGGGCGGTCGTGGCCGGCGGTCTCGGCCTGCCTCGCGTGCAGCAGGCCGTAGGTGAACGTGTTCTCGCCGTCGGCGTACGCCTGGAGCGCCTGCCGCCGCAGCGCCTCCCGGGTGACCACCGAGTCCTGGTGGGTGCCGAGCAGGTCCTGGAGCGCCTTGAACCGCTTCACCAGCCGGGCGGCCCGCTTGCCGGCGGCCGGCTCGCGCACCTCCACCGCGTAGCGGGCGGCCTTGAGCTTCTTGCGCGCCTCGTGCAGCGCGATGTCACCGTCCGGCCCGGTGATGGCGAGCGCCCGGTCCAGCCGGGCGTCGGCACGGCGTACCGCCTTGCGGATCCGGCGGTCCACCCAGCGTCGGCCGACGTCGGCGGGCGCGGCGTCGGCGAGCCGGTCCAAGCGGGCCAGCAGGGCGGGGTAGCGGTCGGCGTCCAGCGCGGACCGCAGCCCGCTGGTCGCCTCGGCCCGTTCGGCGGCGAACCGTTCGCCGATCCGCGCCGACACCGGGCCGAGCACCAGCTCGCCCGGCAGCTCGTGCACCGCCTCGGTGAGCCGGGCCGCCATCACCTGGGTGTCGCGGACCCGGCCCAGCTCGCCGCCGAGCCGGCGCAGCTCGGCCCGGACCGCCTCGCTCTCCCGGCGGTCCCACAACCCCCGGAAGGTACGCAGGGTCGCCCGCAACCGGCGGGTCGCCACGCGCATGTCGTGGACCGCGTCCTCGTCCCCCTGGTACGCGGCCGCGTGGTTGCCGACGATCGCGTCCCGCTGCACCCTGACGTACTCCAGGACCGGTCCCGCCGGGCCGTCCGGCTCCCGGTCGTCGAAGCGTTCGATCCGGCCGGCGACGGCCCGGTGCGACTTGCTGACCGCCACCTCGCGGGCGCCTGCCGCGCGCAGCCGCTCCCCGAGGGTGTCGAGCAGCGCATCGTCGCCCTCGACCAGCTCGATCTCGATCTCGTGCCAGGTCCGCGCGGTGCCGTCCACCAGATCCTCGGACCGGACGTCGTCCTCGGCCACCTCGGCCAGCACCCGGCCGTCCGCGTCGAGCAGCCGGTGTTCCCGGCGGCGGTTGACGACCCGGGCCGCCGGGGCCACAGGGCGCCCGCGCGACGCGCCCCGGACCAGCGCCACCACCTCGGGCGGCGGACCGTCGTCGGACGCCCCGGCCGGGAACTGGTGCTCGACCCGGGCGCCACCGACAGCGCCCACCTTGAGGTGCCAGCCCGCGTCGTGCCCGCCGGTACGCCGGCGCAGCGCGTGCCCGCTGCGCAGCAGGAGCAGGTCGTCGGTGTCCCAGTAGACGGCGTCCAGATCCGAGACGGTGGCGTCGGACATGGTCACGACGCCACCGCACCCGGTCAGGTCGGGCAGCCGGAAACCCTCGTCGCCGGAGTACTTGCGCTCACGTTCCACGACGGTCGCCATGCGGCCTCCCGTACCCGGCCCGCGCACCGGCGAACCGGTCTCAGCTCAGTCGTTCGAGCACCATCGCCATGCCCTGGCCGCCGCCGACGCACATGGTCTCCAGACCAATGGTCTTGTCGTGCCACTCCAGCGCGTTCAGCAGCGTGCCGGTGATCCGGGCGCCGGTCATGCCGAACGGGTGGCCGACGGCGATCGCGCCACCGGCGACGTTCAGCTTCTCCTCCGGAATGCCGAGCTGCCGGTACGAGGGGATCACCTGAGCGGCGAACGCCTCGTTGATCTCGACCAGGTCGACGTCGTCGATGGTCATGCCGGCGCGCTTGAGCGCCTGCTTCGACGCCTCGACCGGGCCCAGGCCCATGATCTCGGGAGAGAGCGCGGTGACACCGGTGGAGACGATCCGGGCCAGCGGGGTGAGCCCCAGCTCGGACGCGCGCTGCGCGCTCATGATCACCACGGCGGCGGCGCCGTCGTTGAGCGGGCAGCAGTTGCCGGCGGTGATCCGGCCGTCCGGGCGGAACACCGGCTTCAGACCGGCCACCGCCTCCAGGGTCACCCCGGCACGCGGGCCGTCGTCGGTGCTGACCACCGTGCCGTCCGGCGTGGTGACCGGGGTGATCTCACGGGCCCAGAAGCCGTCGGCGATCGCCTTCTCGGCGAGGTTCTGGCTGCGGACGCCGAACGCGTCCATGTCCTCGCGGGTCACGTCGTACGCCTGGGCCAGGTTCTCGGCGGTCTGCCCCATGGCGAGGTAGATGTCGGGGAGCTGCCCGGCCTCGCGCGGGTCGGTCCACACCTCGGCACCGCCCTGGGCGCGGGCCGCGGAACGCTCCCGCGCCTCGGCGAAGCGGGGGTTCTCCCAGCCGCCGCCGACGAGCGCCTGCGCCTCCGGCGGCAGCGTGTCCGAGTTGCCCCGGGCGTACCGGGAGACCATCTCCACGCCGGCGGAGATGAACACGTCACCCTCACCGGCCCGGATCGCGTGCATCGCCATCCGGGTGGTCTGGAGCGAGGACGCGCAGTAGCGGGTCAGCGTGGCGCCGGGCAGGCCGTCGAGGCCCATCAGGGTGGCGACCACCCGGGCCATGTTGAAGCCCTGCTCACCGCCGGGCAGACCGCACCCGAGGTAGAGGTCGTCGATGGTGGTGGGATCGAGCGCCGGGACCTTGTCGAGGGCGGCCTGGACGATGGTGGCGGCGAGGTCGTCCGGGCGGACCTCGCGGAGGGAACCCTTGAACGCGCGGCCGATGGGGGACCGGGCGGTGGCGACGATGACGGCGTCGCGGGGCGACTCAATCGGCATGAACCAACGTTAACGCGCGAGTAACATGCCCGGGAAGCCGCGAGGCGGGCGGGAAATGTCACCCCGTGGGCGGCTGCCGGTGATGCCGGAACGCGACGGCAGCGGCCGCCTCGACCGCCGGGAGCAGGGCGTGCGCCCAGACCCGGTACCCGTCGGCCGACGGGTGGAAGCCGTCGTGGCAGAGCGTGCCCGCGTCCGCGCGGAACACCGGACCGGTCTCGGTGCCCAGGTCGACGACGGTGCCGCCGGCGTCCAGCACGGCCGCCGTCTGGGCCCGCGCCATCCGCCGCCCGGACCAGCCCAGCACCTGGCGCAGCGGTGCGGCGACAGCGCGTACCGCGCCGAGATCGGGGCACGTGCCCACCACCACCTCGACGTGCGCCTCCCGCAGACGGCGTACCGCCGAACCGAGATAGGCCGCCGCGTCGCCGGGCCGGGACATCGCGGTGGCGTCGTTCGCCCCGATCAGCACCACCGCCACGTCCGGCCGCTCGCCGAGCAACGCCCGGGCCACCTGGGTCGCCAGGTCGGTGGCGCGCGAGCCGGAGACCCCCACGCTGGACAGCTGCACCCGGCGGCCGGTCGGCCCCTCCGCGAGCAGGTTGGCGAGCTGACCGCCGATGGTGTCCTCGAACCGGTCGACGCCCACACCGAGCGCCGACGAGTCACCCAGCAGCACCAGCCGCAGCGGCGGCGCGTCCGCGCGGCCGACCGTCGCGCGCAGCACCAGGCCCAGCTCGGGCTGGGCGTACTCGCGGGTGCGGGCGGCGATGGCCTGGCCGGCCAGGACCGCCGCGCCGCCCACCGTGCCGGCCAGCAACGACAGGGCGGCGGCCCGGCCCCACCGGGCCACCTCACCACGCTCGCTCATGCCGTCACCTCCCGGCCGATTCGCTCGCTGCGCTCGCTCATGCCGTTCCCTCCAGCGTTGCCGAGTCGGCGGCGCTGCCGGTCGGTGGCACCGCGCCGACGCCGAAGAAGGCCCGCCGGCGAAGCTGCGCCCACCGCCCGCCCGGCCCGCGGTCACGACCCCGGAGCTGGGCGCCGCTGACCTCCGTGCCGGCGTGCCGGGCCGCTTGGTGGGCGGCCTCCGGGAGCGACCGTACGCCTTCCACGCCGGGCAGGACAGGCCTGCGTTCCGGGACCGCGCCCAACGCGGACAGCACGGTGGGCAGCAACGCCGCCGCGGCTATCGCGTACCCCTCGGCGGAGGGGTGGAACCGGTCCCAGGCGAACATCCGCCCGGGGTCGGCGGCGAACCGTGGCCCGAGCATGTCGCCGAGCGAGACGGCACGGCCGCCGGCCTCGACCACGCCCACCGTCTGCGCCGCGGCGAGCTGGCGGCTCCAGCGCCGGGCCAGCCAGCGCAGCGGCGGCTGGATCGGCCGGATGGTGCCCAGGTCGGGGCAGGTGCCGACGACCACCTCACAGCCGGCCGCCCGGAGCGTGCGGACCGCGTCGACCAGGTATCGCACCGCTACCGAGAACGGTGAGCGGTTGGTGACGTCGTTGCCGCCGACCAGGATCACTGCGACGTCCGGCTCGACCTCCAGGGCGGACTCGACCTGCGGCTTCAGCCCGGACGACAACGCGCCGACCACGGCGAACCGGTGCAGCCGGACCGGCCGGTGCAGGCGGCGGGACAGCCCGGTGGCCAGCAGCGAGCCCGGTGTCTCCCGGCGCCTGTGCACGCCGTACCCGGCCGCTGAGGAGTCGCCCAGGATGACCATGGTGATCGGCGGGCCGGGCAGTCTCGCGCCGTACACACCGTCACAGCGCGGCGGCGGGGCCTGCGCCATCGGGATGGTGCGGCGGGCCTGCCGGGCCTGGCCGAGCAGCACCCCACCGGTGGCGGCGGTGGCCGCCACCGTGGCGCCCGTGCCGATCGCCGCGAGGCGGGCGATCTGCCGGGCGCGCTGCCGACGGACCGGCGCGACGGAACCAGCGTCCCCCATGAACCGACAGTATCGCGCCGGTACGACCACTGCTGTCCTTGATCGGATGGCTGGGCGGTGCCCGGATTGGGTACCGATGGGGGCAGCGGACGTGGACTTGCCATCGGGCCGCACCATGGTCGAGCGGAGAGGGGCGACATCATGGGGAAGACGTTGAAGCGCAGCGCCGCGTTCGCGGCGCTGGCCCGGGCGCTGGCGGCTGGTACGCGGGGCGGGCCGTCGCTCGGGGCACGGCTGGCGGCGCTGCCGCGGATGGTCCGCGCGACCACCCGGGGCGAGTACGACGGTGGCCTGCGCCTGGCGCTGATGGCCGGGGCGACGGCGTACATCGTCTCCCCGATCGACCTGCTGCCGGAGATCCCGCTGGCGATCTTCGGGCTGGCCGACGACGCGGTCATGGTCACCTGGCTGGCCGGCAGCGTGCTCGCCGAGACCGAGCGGTTCCTGGAGTGGGAGGCACGTCGCAGCTCCGTCATCCCCGGGCATGTGGTGCCCTGACGACACGTACGCTGGTCGGCGAACTGAGAGCTGACCGGCCGCCCCACGACGGCGGCGCGACGAAGGGCACAACGAGGTGCAGTACTACGACAACGTCGTCGAGCTGATCGGCAACACCCCGCTGGTACGCCTGCGCAACGTCACCGAGGGCATCCAGGCCACCGTGCTGGCGAAGGTGGAGTACGTGAACCCGGGCGGCTCGGTCAAGGACCGGATCGCGCTGCGCATGGTGGAGGACGCCGAGAAGGCGGGCATCCTGCGGCCTGGCGGCACGATCGTGGAGCCGACCAGCGGCAACACGGGCGTCGGGCTGGCCCTGGTGGCCCAGCTCAAGGGTTACCGCTGCGTCTTCGTCTGCCCGGACAAGGTCAGCCAGGACAAGCAGGACGTGCTGCGCGCGTACGGTGCCGAGGTGGTGGTCTGCCCGACCGCCGTCGCGCCGGAGGATCCGCGCTCCTACTACAACGTCTCCGACCGGCTGGCCCGGGAGATCCCCGGCGCGTGGAAGCCCAACCAGTACAGCAACCCGGCCAACCCGCGCTCGCACTACGAGACCACCGGCCCGGAGCTGTGGCGGCAGACCGAGGGCAGGATCACCCACTTCGTCGCGGGCGTCGGCACCGGCGGCACCATCTCCGGCATCGGCCGCTACCTCAAGGAGGCGTCCGAGGGCCGGGTCAAGGTGATCGGCGCGGACCCGGAGGGCTCGGTCTACTCCGGTGGCACCGGCCGGCCGTACCTGGTCGAGGGCGTCGGTGAGGACTTCTGGCCGGAGACGTACGACCGGGGGATCGCCGACGAGATCGTCGAGGTGTCGGACAAGGAGTCCTTCGAGATGACCCGCCGGCTGGCCCGCGAGGAGGGTCTGCTGGTCGGCGGCTCCTGCGGCATGGCCGTGGTGGGTGCGCTGGAGGTGGCCCGCAAGGCCGGCCCGGACGACGTGATCGTGGTGCTGCTGCCGGACGGCGGCCGGGGCTACCTGTCGAAGATCTTCAACGACAAGTGGATGGCCCGGTACGGCTTCCTGGACGACTCGGGCACCGAGCCGACCGTCGCCGACGCGCTCGCCGGCAAGCCCGGTGGCCTGCCCGAGCTGGTGCACGTGCACCCGACCGAGACGGTCCGCGACGCGATCGACTACATGCGCGAGTACGGCGTCTCCCAGCTCCCGGTGCTCAAGGCCGAGCCGCCGGTGGTGACCGGCGAGGTGGCCGGTTCGATCGCCGAGAAGGATCTGCTCGACGCGCTGTTCACCGGTCAGGCCCACCTGCACGACACGATCGAGCGGCACATGGGCGAGCCGCTGCCGATGATCGGCGGCGGCCAGCCGGTGAGCGAGGCGGTCGGGCTGCTGGAGAAGGCCGACGCCGCGCTGGTGCTGGTCGACGGCAAGCCCAAGGGCGTGCTGACCCGCCAGGACCTGCTGGCCCACCTCGGCGCCCGATGACCCAGCGTTGTAAGGAAGGGCCCCCTTTTAACACTCGGTGTTAAAAGGGGGCCCTTCCTCTACCGGAGGCGTTAAGAAGGGGCCCTTCCTTACAAGCGGCGGGCGTAGCGGAGCTGGGGGACGAGCACCCGGCCGATGTGCTCGTCCCGCTGCTCACCGGAGGCGACCCAGCCGCCGCGCTCGTAGAACCCGCGCGCCGCGGCGTTGTCCCGCAGCACCCACAGCACCGCGCGCGTCCATCCCCGGGCCCGCATCGCGTCGAGCGCGTCCACCATCAGCGCCCGGCCGGTGCCCCGGCCCCGCTCGGACGGCTCCAGGTGGATCGCGTTGAGCAGCCCGGTCGCCGGGTCGCCCTCGTCGTCGGGCCCGAGGTAGCTGAAGCCCACCAGCCGCCCGTCCCGCTCGGCCACCGTCATCCGGTGGTCGGAGCCCTCCCAGGTCAGCCGCTCCACCCAGTAGCGGCCCATCGCCTCGGGCGTCGGGTCGGCCAGCGCCTCGGGCGGCAGGAACGACGAGTACGCCGCCGTCCGTGAACGCTGGTGCAGGGCGCCGACCGCCATCAGGTCGGCTTCGGTCGCGGAACGTAGGGAGATCGTCACCCGGGCGACGGTACCCGCCGGGGCGGCACCTGTACCGTCTGAAGATCCTCGGCGATCACCAGGTCACCGGGGAAGTGCTCGCGGGCCTCGTCGTGGAAGCGGCGCGGGTCGGCGTACCGCTGGGAGAAGTGGGTGAGCACGAGCGTCCGTACCCCCGACTCGGCCGCCACCCGCGCGGCCTGGCCCGCGGTGAGGTGCCCGACCTCGGCGGCGAGTGCCGCCTCCGACTCCAGGAACGTCGACTCGATGACCAGCAGGTCGGCGTGCTCGGCCAGCGCGTACACGCCGTCGCAGAGCCCGGTGTCCATCACGAACGCGAACCGCTGCCCCGGCCGGGTCACGCTCACCTCGTCCCGGGTGACGCGGCGTCCGTCGCGGTCCAGGTGCCCGTCGCGCAGCAGCCTTCCGGTGTCCGGACCGGCGATGCCGTACGCGGCCAGCCGCTCCGGAAGCATCCGGCAGCCGTCCGGCTCGATCAGGCGGTACCCGTACGTCTCGATCGGGTGCCGCAGCCGGCGGGCCTCCAGCGTGCCGATGCCCAGGGTGATCCGCTGCCCGTCGGCGTCGATCGGCTCGACGGCGAGTTCGGCGGTCTCGTAGAAGCTGGAGGCGTGCCGCAGCCGGGCGAAGTACTCGGCGCCGCCGGCCGGGAAGTGCACCGCCACCGGGCGCGGTACGCGGTCCAGCGAGAGCCGCTGGATCATGCCGGGCAGGCCGAGGCAGTGGTCGCCGTGGAAGTGGGTGACGCAGATCCGGGTCAGGTCGGTGGCGGTGATCCCGGTGTGCAGCATCTGCCGCTGGCTGCCCTCACCCGGGTCGAAGAGGATCACCTCGTCGTCCCAGCGCAGCAGGTAACCGTTGTGGTTGCGTTGCCGGGTCGGGGCCTGGCTGGCCGTACCGAGCACCACCAGCTCACGCATGGACACGGCATCCTCCGGAAGGCAAAAAGCGACCCCCGGGGCTTCCGCGCTCGCGCGCGGGCCGGCTGGACTGGGCCGGCACCCCGGGGGTCGGGTGGCTGTCGTGGTTTCGCCGCACCGCTGCCACACGGTCTCGACGATCCTGCAGGTGCCCGCCTCGCGGCGGGCGAGTTTTCACTGTCGAGGACAGCGGCTAGCGGACAGCCACCTCACGAGTCCGATTGCTATACAAGTCTGGACCACCTCCTTTCCCGTGTACCGCCACGCTATCCACTTCGCGGCGGCCGCGGCAACGGATTTCGATCACAGGCCCGGTCAGTCCAGGCCGATCGGGCCCTCGCGCGGGCCGTCCTCGTTCGCCGGCTGCACTGCGAGCGACGGGAAGTCGGCCAGGTCGCCCTCCGGCTCGGCGTCCCACTCCGGGAAGACCAGCGGGCTCTGGAGGTAGAGGCAGAGCAGCTGGGTGAGCTGGTGCAGGCCGTCGAGGTGGGTGCGCTCGTGGCCGTGGGTGGCGTCGACGCCGAACCCGAGCAGCGCCACCCGGGCGTGCGCCCCGGCCTCGACCGCTGCCGCCACGTCCGAGCGGTAGTAGTCGAACACGTCCCGGACCAGGTCGACGCCGTGGTCCTTGGCGATCGAGGCGAGGTTGCGGGTCAGGTGGTAGTCGAACGGGCCGACCCCGTCGCCCATCGCGAGTGTCGCCGCGGTCTCCCGGGACTGCTGACCCGGCGCGACCACCGCCGCGTCGACCGAGACGATCTCCGCGACGTCCGGGTCCAGGCCGTGGCTGGCGCCGTGGCCGATCTCCTCGGTGACGGTGACCAGCAGGTGCGCGGTGACCGCCGGGGTGATCCCGGCGTCGACCATCGCCTTGAAGGCGGTCAGCACCGCCGCCACGCCCGCCTTGTCGTCCAGGTGCCGGGACTTGACGTACCCGTTCGGGGTGATGGTCGGGTTGGGCAGGAACGCGACGAAGTCCCCGGCGTCGATGCCCAACGCCCGCAGCCCGGCCTCGTCGTGCACCGGCTCGTCCACCCGCACCTCGACCAGTTCCCAGCCGACGCCCTGGAGGTCGACGGCCTCGTTGTAGCGGTGGCCGCTCGCCTTCAGCGGCAGCACCTGGCCGGTGACGATCCGCTCCAGGTCGTCGGTGAAGATCCGCACGTGGGCGCCCTCGGCGAAGCGGGCGCTGTGCGTACCGATCGGGTTGACCTCCAGCCGGCCGTTCTCCTTGAGCCGCTTCACCATGCCGCCGATGGTGTCGGTGTGCACCACCACGGCCCGGTCGGCGCCGGTCGACCGGGGGCCGGGCAGACAGGCGCTCAGCGCCCCGCGACGGGTCAGCGTGGAGCTGATCCCGATCGCGGAGAGCCGCTCGCCCACGTACTGCTGGATGTGGTCGGTGCGCCCCGACGGGCTGGGGATCTCCAGCAGCTCCACCAGCACCTGGCGGAGGTAGTCGAGGTCGAGCTTGAGCGGTTGGGGTTTGCGTGCGGTCATGCCCCAGAGCCTGCCGCACCGGCCGGCGACCAGAGTCGCTGCGGTGCCCGGGTACCCGGGAAGAGCAGGTCGACGAAGCGTTCGGCGGTCGGCTGCGGTTCGTGGTTGGCCAGTCCGGGCCGCTCGTTCGCCTCGATGAACACGTGTTCCGGCTGGTCCGGGGCGGGGACCAGCAGGTCCAGCCCGGTGACCGGGATGTCCAGCGCCCGGCTCGCGGTGACGCACGCCTCGGCGATCGCCGGGTGCAGCTCGGCGGTCACGTCGTGGATCGTGCCGCCGGTGTGCAGGTTGGCCGTCCGCCGGACCGCGAGAACCTCGCCCTCCGGGAGCACGTCGTGCATCCGGTACCCGGCCTCCGCCACCACCTCGCGGGTCATGTCGTCGACCGGGATGCGGGACTCACCGCCGGTGGCTGCGGCCCGGCGGCGGCTCTGCCGCTCGATCAGCTCGGTGATGTCGTGCACGCCGTCGCCGGTGATCTGCGCCGGCCGGCGCACCGCGGCGGCGACCACCTCGTGGTCGATCACCACGACCCGCAGGTCCTCGCCCGCGCGCAGCTCCTCGATCAGCACGTCCGGGCAGAACCGGCGGGCCAGCTCGACGGCGGCGGTCAGCGCCTCCGGCGTACGCACGCCGACGGTGATGCCGTTGCCCTGCTCGCCGCGCGCCGGCTTGACCACCACCGGACCCACGTCGTTCAGGAACGCCACGTCGTCGGGCTCGCCGGTGGCGGTACGCCCGCGCGGCACCGACAGCCCCGCCTCGGTGAGGATGCGCCGGGTCACCCGCTTGTCGTCGCAGCGGCTCATCGCCACCGCCGAGGTCAGCTCCGACAGCGACTCGCGGGTGTGGATGGTCCGGCCGCCGGTGGTCAGCTTCAGCTCACCCCAGTGCGGGTCGGTCACCTCGACCCGGATGCCGCGGCGCATCGCCTCGTCCGCGACGATCTTCGCGTACGGGTTCAGCTCGTCGTACCCCTCGGGCATGGCGGGCAGGAACAGGCGCTCGTTGATCGGGTTCTTCCGCTTCACGCAGAGCGTGCCGGTGCGGTGGAAGCCGAGGCGCTCGTACAGCCGGATCGCGCCCGAGTTCTCGGCCAGCACGGACAGGTCGACGAACGCCCGGCCGCGCTCGTCGAGCCGGTCGGCGAGCGCGGTCAGCAGCGCCTGCCCGGTGCCGGGCGGGGCGGTGTTGAAGTCGACGGTGAGGCACCACAGGCTGGCGCCGTTCTCCGGGTCGCCGAAGACCGCGACGTGGTCCACGCCGGTGATGGTGCCGACCACCTCACCCGTGGTGTCCTCGGCCACCAGGTGCAGGAACCGGTCCGTGCCGGCGTTGTCCACCAGCACCTCGACCGGGGCGGTGACCATGCCGTTGCGCGCGTAGATCCGGTTCACCGCCTCGGCGTCGGCGGCGTCCCGCAGCGGCCGGACGGTCAGCCCGGGCACCTCGCCGCCCTCGGTGGCGGCGGGCCGCTTCTCGCCCAGCGGCAGCCGGTACGTCAGCGACGGGTCGATGAACAGCTCGTCCGGCAGCCGGGACACCAGCACGTGCGGGTCGCGCAGGTAGATGCAGATGTCCCGGGCGCCGACCGCCTCGGAGCGCAGCACGTCGGCCACGTGCACCTGGTCGTCGAACGTCTGCCCGAACACCAGCCGGCCCCAGCCGCAGTCCAGTACCACGCCCGAGGCGTCGGTGGACGCGGTCTCCGGCTGCCGCGGCTCAGGCGTACCGGGTGCGACCGGGTCACCGCCGGGGCCGATGCGTTCCCGGCGGCGCCCCAGCACCCGTTCCCGGTCGGTACGCGCCGTTCCGGTGGCGAGGGTGTCGGTCATGGTCAGTCGATTCCGTGGCTCTGGAGCCACATTTCCAGGAGTCCCAGTTGCCACAGCTTGTTTCCGTTCAACGGGGTCAGTTCGGCATTCGGGTCGGCGAGCAGCGCGTCGACGTAGTCGGCGCGGAACAGGTCGCGACGGCGCGCCTCCGGCGCGGTGAGCGCGTCGCGTACCCGGTCGAGGAGCTTGCCCTCCAGGTGGGTGAGTCCGGGCACCGGGAAGTAGCCCTTGGGCCGGTCGATGACCTCGTGCGGCAGGACCCGGCGGCCGATCTCCTTGAGCACGCCCTTGCCGCCCTGGGCGAGCTTCAGCTCCGGCGGGCAGCTCGCGGCCAACTCGACGAACTCGTGGTCGAGGAACGGCACGCGGGCCTCCAGCCCGTGCGCCATGGTCATGTTGTCGACCCGCTTCACCGGGTCGTCGGTCAGCATGACCTGGGTGTCGATCCGCAGGCCCGCGTCGACGGCGGTCTGCGCCCCCGCGCGGCCCAGGTGCGCGGCCACGAACTCCCGCGCCGGGTCGCCGTCGGCCAGCCACGCCGGGTTGAGCACCCGGGCCAGTCCGGCCGCGTCGCGGTCGAAGAACGCCTTCGCGTACGTCTCGAGCGCCTGCTCCCGGTCCACCCCGGCGAGCGGCGGGTACCAGTGGTAGCCACCGAGGATCTCGTCCGCGCCCTGGCCCGACTGCACCACCTTGACGTGCTTCGCGACCTCCTGGCTGAGCAGCCAGAACGCCACGCAGTCGTGGCTGACCATGGGCTCGCTCATGGCCGCGACGGCGGCCTCCAGCGGCGGCAGCAGGTCACCGGTGGGCACCCGGATCTGGTGGTGGTCGGTGCCGAACGTCTTCGCCACCAGGTCGGAGTAGACGAACTCGTCGCCCTCCCGGCCGCCGACCGCGTCGAAGCCGATGGAGAACGTGGCCAGGCCGGACCGGGCCTGCCCCTCGCCGGCGAGCAGCGCGACGACCAGGCTGGAGTCGAGGCCGCCGGAGAGCAGCACGCCCACCGGGACGTCGGCCACCATGCGGCGGCGTACGGCGGTGGTCAGCGAGTCGAGCAGCGCGTCCTGCCAGTCCCGCTCGGACCAGCCGGCCCGCTCGGCGGCGCGGCCGAAGGACGGATCCCAGTAGACCCGCTCGTGGGTCGAGCCGTCCGCCTCGTACACCCGGACCGTGGCCGGCGGCAGCTTGGTGACGCCGGCGAGGATGGTCCGCGGCGGCGGCACGATGCTGTGGAAGCTCAGGTAGTGGGCGAGCGCCACCCGGTCGATGGTGGTGTCGATGCCGCCGCCGGCGAGCAGCGCCGGCAGCGTCGAGGCGAACCGGACCACGCCGGGGCTCTCGGCCAGGTAGAGCGGCTTGATGCCGAGGCGGTCCCGGGCCAGCACCAGGCGGCCGGTGTCGCGCTCGCTGATCGCCACCGCGAACATGCCGATCAGGTGGTCGACGAACTCGAGCCCCCACTCGGCGTACGCCTTGACCACGACCTCGCTGTCGCCGGAGGAGAAGAACCGGTGGCCCTTGGCCTGCAGCTCGGCGCGTAGTTCCCGATAGTTGTAGATGCAGCCGTTGAAGACACCGGTGAGCCCGGCGGCGGCGTCCACGATGGGTTGGCCGCTCGCCGCGGACAGGTCGATGATCTTCAGGCGCCGGTGTCCCAGCGCGGTCGGGCCCTGCGACCAGATGCCGCTGTCGTCGGGCCCTCGGTCACTCATCGTGGCCGCCATCCGCTCCACGGCCGAGACGTCGGCGCGTGAACCGTCACGGCGGAACTCTCCCGCAAGTCCGCACATACGAGCCAATGCTGCCAGAGCTTGTTGCAGTTCGCCTGTTGAGACGATGACGAACGTGTGACAGCTTGCTACGATGCGCCGTCACGCAGGGTGGTTGCCTGTCACGCCTTCGGTTCCTGCCCCGCTCCACCCGATGTCGGGATTCGGCACCCGCAGGGGTGTGAGGAATGCCGCAGCACGCTACTTCTGAAGTAGTATTGATGTCATGTCGATGCCCTTGGAGTCGGTGCCGTTCTCCGAGCTGCTGCGCCAGCCGACGGAAACCGCCGAACGGCTGGCCCGTACCCGGGCGCTGCGGCTCCGTCGCCGCGACGCCGCCGACCTGGTGCTGATGTCCGCCGAACGGGCTGAAGCCGAGGGGGAGGTGGTCGACCTGACCGCGCGTCTGCTGGCCGGCCTGGCACGGCGAGAGCCGGCCCTGGTCCGGGAGACACTTCCGACAGTGCTGCCCTGGATGCGGTTCCTGCCGCAGGGGGACGTCGAGCAGATGACGGACGAGTTCATCGCCACGGCCGAGGCCGCAGCGGCTGTCGGCAGCACCGCGGCGGTGTCCCAGCTGCTCACCGAATGGCGGCACACGGCTGAGGTGCACGCCGATCCCGACCTGCATCGGATTCTGGCCGCGCCCAGCGCCGACGACTTCGGGCCGGTCACGCGCCCGATCGACGAGTGAGTGCGAAGCGCGGCGACCGCGCCGCCCCGCCACCCCGGCCCGGCGGGTACGCCCTGCGGTTCGCCACGAACGACGCGGCGAAGGGCTGGGAGGAACTGTGCCGGCAGGCCGCGGCCAACACGCGCGGCGCGTTCGACGCGATCGAGGCGCACCCGTGCCCGTCTCCGCCGAACAGCCGCCAGCACCCCCTCAAGGGCTCCCTCGCCACAGCCGTGCACAACGGGCGGTCACTGCCGCAGTGGCAGTACGAGGTCACCGCCGGCGGCCGTGTCTGGTACCTGGTCGACGACCAGACCCGAACCTGCTGGATCAAGCACGCCGGAACCGGCCATCCCAGAGCCACCGATTGACCGCAGTGCGTTCGGGCCCCCGTCCCTTGAGGGACGAGGGCCCGAACGGGTCAGTGCTCCGTCTGGCTACGCGGTGCGGGCCACGCCGACCGGGCAGCTCAGCCCGTTCGGTCCGTGGTTGCAGTAGCCGTTCGGGTTCTTCGTCGGCGCCAGGTACTGCTGGTGGTAGTCCTCGGCGAAGTAGTAGTCGCCGAGCGGGGCGATCTCGGTGGTGATCTCACCCTTGCCGGCCCGGGCCACGATCGGCGCGAACGCGTCCCGCGACGCCTTCGCGGCGGCGGCCTGCTCGTCGGTGGTGGTGTAGATCGCCGAGCGGTACTGGGTGCCCACGTCGTTGCCCTGGCGCATGCCCTGGGTCGGGTCGTGGTTCTCCCAGAAGACCTTCAGCAGATCCTCGTAGGCGATCTTCGACGGGTCGTAGACCACCTGGACCACCTCGGCGTGCCCGGTCATGCCCGAGCAGACCTCCTCGTACGTCGGGTTGGTGGTGTACCCGCCCGCGTAACCGGCGGACGTGGTGATCACGCCGGGGAGGGTCCAGAACAGCCGCTCGGCGCCCCAGAAGCAGCCCATGCCGAAGACGGCGACCTGCGCGCCCTCGGGGAACGGGCCCTTCAGCGAGGACGGAAGCACCTCGTGCCGGTCGGCGATCGGCATCGCGATCGGGCGGCCCGGCAGGGCCTGGTCAGGAGAGATCATCTCGGCCTTCATGCGGCGGAGGAACACGGTGGGACTCCTCTCTTGGCTTTCCCAGCGTGTGCAACAGCGTCGGCCCCCGGTTCCTTACCCGCCCACGCCGGCGTCAGGCCAGCGCCGCCGAGATCCGCCCGGCGAACTCCGTCGCCTCGGCGTCGTCGGCGTAGCGCGTACGCGGCCAGAAGAAGCCGCGCAGCCCGTCGCCCTTGGTCCGGGGCACCACGTGGGTGTGCAGGTGCGGCACGGACTGGGACACCCGGTTGTTCATCGCCACGAACGTCCCACCGGAGCCCAGACCGGTCTCCACCGCCACGGCGATCCGTTGCACCAGCCGGAAGTAGCCGGGCAGCGCGTCGGCCGGCAGGTCGGACAGGGTGACCAGGTGGGTGTGGGGCACCACGAGCACGTGGCCCTTGAACACCGGCCGGGTGTCGAGGAACGCGACCCCGTCCGGCTCGTCGGTCACCTGGAACGCCGGCACCTCGCCCGCCACGATCCCGCAGAACACACACCCGCTCACGAGCCCACCCTAGGCCCGACCCGCCCACCCCACCTCCGGGCGAGCGTGATCATGAGGTTGGCGGCGACAAATCGGACCGCCGGCACCGCTAACCTCATGATCGGCGCGAAACTGGGCGGGTCAGGAGCGGTCGAGGTAGGCGTCCCAGTCGTCTTCGGGGATGCCGGTGGGCCGGTCTACGTGGCCAGTCCTGGCGGAGCAGCGCAGCGTTGACGTATCTCATGATGTCGTCCCGCTGGCCGCAGTCCAGCAGGAGGCAGTAGAGGGTCAGCCGCTCACCTGGGTCACCCACGTCATAGCCGGCGGGGCCCGACCACGCGAGGCGCACGGGCAAGCTGACCCGCCCCGACCGTGGGCCGCTCAGGAGATCCAGCGAGGCCGGGATCCGGTCGGCGACGCCGTGCAGGCGAGAGGGGAGCGCCTCGGTCGAATCACCGGACCAGTACGGCCGACCGCCCCGACACCTTCGCGCTTGTGACTCGCACCGGGTTGCCGGGAGCGGGACCGGGCGGGGGACTAACGTCTGCGGCATGAGCCACGGCTTCGAGACACTCGCCATCCACGCCGGTCAGGACCCGGAGGCCCGCACCGGTGCGGTGATCCCGCCGATCTACCAGACCAGCACGTACGCCCAGGACGCCGTCGGCGCGCCCCGCGAGGGCTACGAGTACAGCCGCTCCGGCAACCCCACCCGGGACGCGCTCCAGGAGTGCCTGGCCGCGCTGGAGGGCGGCCCGGTGGCGCTCGCCTTCGCCAGCGGGCTGGCCGCCGAGGACACGCTGCTGCGGACCGTCTGCAAGCCGGGCGACCACGTGGTGATCCCGGACGACGCGTACGGCGGCACGTACCGGCTGTTCGCCAAGGTGGCCGAGCGCTGGGGCCTCGCGTACACCCCGGCGAAGGTCTCCGACCCGGACGCCGTGCGGGCCGCGATCCGCCCGGGCACCACCCGGATCGTCTGGGTGGAGACGCCGACCAACCCGCTGCTCGGCATCGCCGACATCGCCGCGCTCGCCGCGGTGGCGCACGACGCCGGCGCGCTGCTGGTGGTCGACAACACGTTCGCGTCGCCGTACCTGCAGCAGCCGATCGCGTTCGGCGCGGACGTGGTGGTGCACTCCACCACCAAGTACGTCGGCGGACACTCCGACGTGGTCGGTGGCGCGCTCGTCGCGGCGGACCGCACGCTCGGCGAGGAACTGCGCTACCACCAGAACGCGATGGGCGCGGTCAACGGGCCGTTCGACGCCTGGCTCACGCTGCGCGGCATCAAGACCCTCGGGGTACGGATGGACCGGCACTGCGACAACGCCGAGCGGATCGCGGCCTACCTGGACGGACACGCCAAGGTCGCCCAGGTCGTCTACCCGGGTCTGCCGTCGCACCCCGGCCACGAGGTGGCCGCCAAGCAGATGCGCCGGTTCGGCGGCATGATCTCGTTCCGCGCGGCGGGCGGCGAGGAGCACGCCGTCCAGATCTGCAACCGGGCCCGGTTGTTCGTGCTCGCCGAGTCGCTGGGCGGCGTCGAGTCCCTGATCGAGCACCCGGGCCGGATGACACACGCGAGTGCTGCGGGCTCGCCGCTTGAAGTTCCCGGCGATCTCGTGCGACTGTCTGTCGGCATCGAGACGGTCGACGACCTGCTCGCCGATCTGGAGCAGGCCCTGGGCTGACCGCTGGTTGGGGAGGGTGGCAGTGCCGGACATCTTGCCGACGACCTGGGTCGGGACGACCGCGAAACAGATCGCCCGGGCGGTACGCCGTGGCGACGTCTCCGCCACCCAGGTCGTCGCCGACCACCTGGACCACGTCGCCCGGGTGGATCCCGAGCTGGGCGCGTTCCGCGCGGTACGCGGCGGTGAGGCGATCACCGAGGCGGAGAAGGTCGACGAGCAGGAGGAACTGGCGAACCTGCCGCTCGCCGGGGTGCCGGTGGCGGTCAAGGAGAACACGCCGGTGGCCGGCCTGCCCACCTGGAACGGGTCGGCCGCGATGCGTACGCCGGTGGCGGAGGCCGACCACGAGGTGGTCCGGCGGCTGCGCGGCGCCGGCGCGGTGATCCTCGGTGTCACGCGGATGCCGGAGCTGGGGCTGTGGGCCCTCACCGACGACGACACCGCTGTCACCCGCAACCCGTGG
Source organism: Micromonospora sp. AB353 (assembly GCF_049538395.1). NCBI lineage: Bacteria > Bacillati > Actinomycetota > Actinomycetes > Micromonosporales > Micromonosporaceae > Micromonospora > Micromonospora sp. AB353. Next base: position 17,763 of record NZ_JBMVFV010000079.1, read on the forward strand.
GATCCGGCGCGTACCCCGGGTGGTTCGTCCGGTGGCGCGGCCGCGGCGGTGGCCGCCGGGCTGGTGCCGATGGCCCACGGCAACGACGGCCTCGGGTCGATCCGCATCCCGGCGGCCTGCTGCGGCCTGGTCGGGCTCAAGCCCGGCCGGGGCGTGGTGCCCTGCCAGCTCGGCGCGGACGACTGGTTCGGCCTCACCGAGCACGGCATGCTCACCAGCACCGTCGCCGACGCGGTGGTCGGCTTCTCGGTGCTGGCCGGCCGCCGGCCGGACAAGCTGGTCCCGCCGGAGCGGCTGCGGGTGGGCGTCTCGCTGCGCTCGCCGGTACGTGGCGTCTCGCCGGACGCGCCGAACCGGGACGCGGTCGCCGCCGCCGGCCGGCTGCTGGCCGCGGCCGGGCACGACACCGTGCCCGCCGACCCGGTCTACCCGACCCGGCTCGGCCTCCAGGGCATCGCCACCTGGTTCGCGGCGGCCGCCGCCGACGCGCGCGCCGCCGGAGTGGCGCCGCGCCGGCTCCAGCGCCGCAGCCGCCGGCACGTCACGCTCGGCGACTGGGCACAGCGCCGTGGGTACGTGCGGGAGGCCGACCGGGCCGCCTGGCGCGAACGGTCGGTGCACTTCTTCGCGGACAACTCGATCGACCTGCTGCTCACCCCGGCGCTGGCCGGGCCGCCGCCGGAGGCCGCCGGCTGGTCCGGCCGCTCCTGGCTGGCGAACATGTCGACGAACATCAGGTACGCCCCGTACGCGGCGCCGTGGAACATCGCCGGGCTGCCGTCGATAGTGGTGCCGGTCGGCCGCCGCCCGGACGGCCTGCCGGTGGGCGTGCAGTTCGTCGGCCCGCCCGGCTCGGAACTGTTGCTGCTCGGCGTGGCCGGCCAGTTCGAGATGCAGGCGCCGTGGGCCCGGCACGCGCCCGGCTATCCCCGCGTCGGAACGGGGTCGCCGGCCAGCGCGTGATCGTCTAGCGTGTGCGCACCCTGTCGCGCACACCATCTCGGACGGTCCCCGATGAACTGCCAGACCTGCGGGAACCCCACGTCCCCGGCCTTCGAGGAGTGCCGGCGTTGCGGCACCCGAGTCGGTCAGCCCGCCGTGAGCCCCGGCGTGCCCACGTACGGCGTGCGCGGTCTGGCCGTGGCCGGCGCGTTCGCGGTCGGCGCCGCCACCCTGTGCTACCTGCTCACCGCCCTGTTCCCGCTGGTGGGTGCCCGGCTGGCCCGCTCGGCCGCCGAGCAGCTCGACCGGGACGTGCTGCTCGGCGCGGTGCTGGCCGAGGTGCTGTTCTCGCTGCCGTACCTGCTCGCCCTGCTGACCGCCGGGACGCTCGTGGTGATCTGGACGTGGCGGGCGCGCAAGAACCTGGACGCGTTCCCGGGCGCGGTGCCGAACCTGAGCCCGGCGTGGGCCATCGCCGGGTGGCTGGTGCCGCTGGCCAACTTCGTCGTACCGGCCCGGGTGCTCGCCGACCTGCTCCGCAACAGCGTGTGGCAGCGCCGCCAGTCGTGGCTGGTCGGGGTGTGGTGGGTGAGCTGGCTGGTGTTCCTGATCGGTGACCGGTTCGTCGCGCGGGCCGAGCAGCAGCGCTACGACCGGCTGACCGAGCTGCCCCGCAACGACGCGGAGTTCGCCACGTACGTGCGCTTCTACGAGGACGCGCTCGCGCCCCGGCTGGTGCCGGCGGTGGCCTGCCTGGTCGCCGGGATCGCGTTCGTCGTGCTGATCCGCCGGATCTCCGCCGCCCAGCAGGACCGGCTCGCGCGGGCCGTGCCCGTGTGGCCGGGGCAGCCGGGCTGGCCCGGTCAGTCCGCCTGGCCCGGCGAACCGGGCCGGCCCGCGCCCGCCGCGCCGATGCCGGTTGCGCCGACGTCGCCGCAGGTTCCGCCCACCCCGGGTGGCACGATCGGGGCATGACGGAACTGGTCGGCCTCGCCGACGTACAGGCCGCGCGGGAGCTGCTCGCCGGGGTCACCCGTACCACCCCGCTGGAGCCGTCCCGGCCGCTCAGCGCCGCGCTCGGCGGGCCGGTCTGGCTCAAGTGCGAGAACCTCCAGCGCGCCGGGTCGTACAAGGTGCGCGGCGCGTACGTGCGGATCTCCCGGCTCTCGGCCGAGGAGCGGGCCCGCGGTGTGGTCGCGGCGAGCGCCGGCAACCACGCCCAGGGGGTGGCGCTCGCCGCCGGGCTGGTCGGCGCGCACGCCACCGTCTTCATGCCGGTGAACGCGCCGCTGCCGAAGGTCGCCGCGACGAAAGGGTACGGCGCGCAGATCGAGCTGGTCGGCAACACGGTGGACGAGTCGCTCGTCGCGGCGCAGACGTTCGCCGAGCGGACCGGAGCGGTGTTCATCCACCCGTTCGACCACGCGGACGTGATCGCCGGTCAGGGCACCGTGGCGCTGGAGATCCTGGAACAGTGCCCGGAGGTGCGCACCATCGTGACCGGGGTGGGCGGCGGCGGGCTCGTCTCGGGCATGGCGGTGGCGGCCAAGGCGCTGCGTCCCGACGTACGCGTGATCGGGGTCCAGGCGGCGAGCGCCGCCGCCTTCCCGCCCTCGCTGCGGGCCGGCGAGCCGCTGCGGCTGCCCTCGTTCGCGACGATCGCCGACGGCATCGCCGTGGGCCGTCCGGGCGAGCTGACCTTCACGCATGTCCGCAAGCTGGTCGACGACGTGGTGACGGTCTCCGAGGAGGACATCTCCCGGGCGCTGCTGATGCTGCTGGAACGCGGCAAGCAGGTCGTCGAGCCGGCCGGCGCGGTCGGCGTGGCGGCGCTGCTGGCCGGCGCGGTGGAGGTGACCGCGCCGGTCGTCGCGGTGCTCTCCGGCGGCAACATCGACCCGCTGCTCATGCTCCGGGTGATCGAGCACGGCCTGGCGGCGGCGGGGCGGTTCCTGCGGATCACCGTGCGCTGCACGGACCGGCCCGGCCAGCTCGCCTCCCTGCTGGGCGAGATCGCCGAGCACCGGGCCAACGTGGTGGACGTGGTGCACCAGCGCGCCAACCCGCACCTGCGCCTCGGCGAGGTGGAGGTGGCCCTGTCGGTGGAGACCCGCGGGGTGGAGCACTCGGACACGCTGATCAGCGCGCTGCGGGCCAGCGGCTACCAGGTGGTCTTCACCGGCGAGGGCTGAGCCCTCGGCGGAACGCGAACGCCCCGGCCGGATGATCCGGTCGGGGCGTTCGGGTGTGCGGCTCGGGTCCGAGGAGGGCCTGTCAGCCTCGGTCGGGTTCGGGACCCGAGCCATCCGGCGCGGGTCCGGAGGGGTCAGCCGCTGTACGGCTCGAAGGAGACGATGGTCACCTTGATATCGGCGCCGCTGGGCGCCGTGTAGGTGCAGGTCTGCCCCGCCTTGCCGCCGAGGATGGCCTTGCCGAGCGCGGACTCGGGGCTGTAGACCGTGAGGTCGGTGGTGGAGGCGATCTCCCGGGAGCCGAGCAGGAAGGTCTCGCTGTCATCGGCGTCGTCGTCGAAGTAGATCTTCACGACCATGCCCGGCGACACCGCGTCGGCGTCCGGCGCCTCGCCGACCTTGGCGGTGCGCAGCAGCTCCTTGAGGTAGAGAATGCGGCCCTCGGCCTTGCCCTGCTCCTCGCGGGCGGCGTGGTAGCCGCCGTTCTCCCGCAGGTCGCCCTCCTCGCGCCGGGCGTTGATCTCGGCGGCGATGACCGGCCGGTTGGCGATCAGCTCGTCGAGCTCGGCCTGCAGACGGTCGTAGGCGTCCTGGGACAGCCAGGTGGCGGGCGCCTCGTTTCCATTTGTGGACACAGGCGGTCTCCTCGATTGGTGCGGACTGGCTGACAGGTGAACTTGCAAGGCTACCAGTGCGGGTCGCGTCGAGGTGTGATCAATCACCCCGGGTGCCGGCGGCGGGACCGGGGTGCGGTGGCCGGCGACTCGCCGGCGGGCCGGCTCAGCCGGCGGGCCGGCAGCGCAGGACCTCGCCGATGAACGGCCGGGCGCTCGTGGGCACCTCCTGCCGGGTCCGGATGTGGCGCTGGCCGGGCTCCGCGGTCACGGTGGCCTCGGCGCTGCCCACCTGGGCCCCGTCGTGGGAGCGGGCCCGCAGCAGACAGGTGGCGGAGCCACCCGGGGGTACGGTGACCCGGAAGTCGACGATCACCCGGGAGTCGGTGATGTCGGAGTAGCTGATCATCTCGCCCTGGTACTCCGGGTCGCCGTACTGGTAGTAGAGCTTCGCCGCGCCCAGCCCGAGGACGGCGAGCATGACCGTCACCGTCAGGGCGAGCAGGACCGGCCGGCGGCGCCCCGGCTCCCGGCGGCGGCCGTAGCGGCCCGGCGGGAAGACCGGCGCCTTCGCGGCGACTGTGGCGTGCGTCTCGCTCACCGGCGGGTATCTCCTGGCGTTGTTGTCGGCGGCATCGGCAAGAATGGCTAGGTCCATCTTCCCAGCCCGGCGCTGAGTCAAGGATGGCAGGTCGGCCTGGACCGGCGGGCGTGGCCCTGGCCACTCCGGTGGCGGCCCCCGACCGGCCGTCACGGGGGCTTTCGCGGGCGCGGGGGGAGATTCCGGCAGGTCAGCCGGTCGGCCCCGGGGGCCGGTCGGCGGGCACAGACGAGGAGCGCCGAAGGTGGCAGAACAGCTGCGTCTCATGGCGGTGCACGCCCATCCCGACGACGAGTCGAGCAAGGGCGCCGCCACCATGGCGAAATACGTCGCCGAGGGGGTGGACGTCCTGGTCGTCACCGCCACCGGTGGCGAGCGGGGCAGTGTCCTCAACCCCAAGATGGACCGCCCCGACGTCTGGGCGAACATCGGTGACATCCGGCGGGCCGAGATGGACGCCGCCCGGGCCATCCTCGGCGTCGAGCAGGCGTGGCTCGGCTTCGTCGACTCCGGCCTGCCCGAGGGCGACCCGCTGCCGCCGCTGCCGGAGGGCTGCTTCGCCCTCCAGGACGTGGACGTCGCCGCCGCGCCGCTGGTGCGCCTGATGCGGCAGTTCCGCCCGCACGTCGTCACCACGTACGACGAGGAGGGCGGCTACCCGCACCCCGACCACATCATGACCCACAAGGTCACCGTGGCGGCGTTCGACGCGGCCGGTGACCCGGACCGCCACCCCGAGCTGGGCGAGCCGTGGCAGCCGCTGAAGCTCTACTACGACGTGGGCTTCTCCCGCGCCAAGATCATGAGCTTGCACGAGGCGGTGCTCGCCGCCGGGCTCGAGTCGCCGTACGGCGAGTGGATGAAGCGCTGGGACGAGCGCCCCGACAAGGGCGCCCGGATCACCACCCGGGTCGAGTGCGCCGACTACTTCCCGGTCCGCGACGACGCGCTGCGCGCGCACGCCACCCAGATCGACCCGGACGGCTTCTGGTTCCAGGTGCCGATGGAACTGCAGAAGCACGCCTGGCCGACGGAGGACTTCCAACTCGCCCGCTCGCTGGTCGACAGCCCGCTGCCCGAGTCCGACCTGTTCGCCGGCGTACGAGAGGCGTGCCGTGCCCACTGACCCGGCCGGGGTCTACCCTGGTGCTCAGTCGCACATCGGAGGAACACCATGCTGACCACCGTCGAGGTGCTCGCGCAGAACAACTTCGGTGACACCCGTACGGGTGGTCTGGCCGGTCCGATGGGCCTGTTCCTCATCGTCGCGCTGGCCACCGTCACCGTCCTGCTGATCCGCAACATGAACGCCCGGCTGCGCCGGCTGCCCGACCGCTTCCCGCAGCAGGGCACCCCGGGCCGGGCCGATTCCGCAGTCGCCGATCCGACAGACGGGCTCGTCGAGCAGGATTCACCGACGAACGCCCCCAACGGCTCCCAGCAGGGTCGGAACAGCTGAGCACCGCGTGAATCACGTCGAAGCCGGTCGTCGCCCCCTGTTGCGACCACCGGCTTTGGCTTAGCCTTCCGCCGGGGGGACCGTCAGGCCCCGGGACCCTGCGCGGAAGGGGGACGCCGATGTCGATGGCAGCACCGGCCCCCGACCATGCCCCGGCCCGACGCGTCGACGGGGCGGCCCCGTGACCACCGAGCCGGCCGACCGTTCCCCCGACCGGATCGGCCTGCGCGGGACACCGGTGGGCGTCGTCCTGCTCACCGTCGCGGTCGCGCTGACCGGCCTGCTCGCCGCCGTGCTGGGCCTCACCGTCCCGTCGCACCTGCCGGCCGACGACTCGCTGCCCGGTGCGGCGCGGTTCGGCATCGCCGTTGTCGCGTTCGCGGTGGCCCAGCTCGCCCGGCTGCGCTTCCGCAGCGCTTCGGGCATGGTGAGCATCACCTGGGGCGAGGCCGCGCTCGTGGTCTGCCTCTGGCTGGTGCCTGCCGGCTGGCTCCCGGCCGCCGCCCTGCTGGGCGTGGGCACCGCCTGGACCGTGATGTCGCTTGTCTCCGACCGTCGTCCCGCGCTGGAACTGGTGGGGATCGCCGGTTCGCTCACCGCCGCCACCGCGCTCGCCGCCGCGGTGGCCACCGCGCTCGGCCCGCCGCTGCTCGCCGCGCCCACGCCGGAGCTGGCGCTCACGCTCACCGCCGCCGCGGTGACGTACCTGCTCACCACCGCCTTCCTGGGCGCGGTCACGCTCGCCCTGCGGCACGGCATCGCGATCGGGCCGCCGCTGCTCGCCGCACTGCGCGGCAAGCTGCTCATGTTCGTCGGCAACGTGGCGGTCGGCCTGGTGGTCGTCGCGCTGCTCGAACTCGACGCGCGCTGGCTGCTGCTCCTGCCGCCGCCGCTCTGGCTGCTCCAGCAGACGTACCGCCACCGGCTCCGCGCCGACCAGGAGCGGCGTACGTGGCGGGCGTTCGCCGAGGCCACCGCCGCACTCAACCAGCTCGACGAGCGCGGCGTGGCGACCGCTGCGGTGACCGGCGCGCTCACCCTGTTCGGCGCGGAACTGGTCGAGGTCGACGTGGCCCGGGGCGAGGGCCGCTGGCGCCGCTACCGGGCCGACCGCGGCGGGCAGGTACGCGACCGGGAGGTGGAGCCGTCGGCCGGCGCCGACGCCGCGGAGCACGAGCTGGTGCGCCGCCTCGCGGTGGGATCCGCCGACGTCGGCCGCCTGCGGGTGCGGTTCGCCCGGTCCGCCCCGCCGAGCGCCCGGGAACGCGACGGCGTGGCGGCCTTCGGGGACGCGCTGGCCGCCGCCCTGCACGACGCCGCCACGCACCGGGAGCTGCGGCTGGTCACCGCCCGATCGTCGTACGACGCGGTGCACGACCAGCTCACCGGGCTGCTCAACCGGGCGGCGCTGCTCGCCAAGGGGGACCAGGCGCTGCGGCAGCGCGCCCACGACCACCCGGTGGCCCTGCTGCTGCTCGACGTGAACCAGTTCAAGGAGGTCAACGACACGCTCGGGCACTCGGCGGGCGACCAGCTGCTGCGGCTGACCTCCAACCGGCTCGCCGCGCTGACCCGGCCGGGTGACCTGCTCGGGCGCCTCGGCGGCGACGAGTTCGCCCTGCTGCTCACCTCGGTGCCGCTGGTCGAGGAGCGGACCGCCCCGCTGGCGTACGCGCTGCGCCAGGCCCGGGAGGTCGCCGAGCGCCTCGCCGCGCCGACCGAGGTGGCCGGGGTACGGATGTCCGTCGAGGTGGCGGTGGGCGTCGTGGTGGCCGACGCGGGCGCGGCCGACCTGACCGAACTGCTGCGGCGCGCCGACATCGCCATGTACCAGGCGAAGGAGGGCGGCGGCAGCGTCGCCGCGTACGACAGCTCCCGCGACGCGGCGAGCACCGACCACCTGGCGCTGCTCGCGGAGATGCGGGAGGCGCTGGCCGCCGACGACCAGCTGGTGCTGGCGTTGCAGCCGGCGGTGGACCTGGCGACCGGCGCGCCGACCGGGGTGGAGGCGCTGATCCGGTGGCGGCATCCGCGCCGGGGCTGGCTCGGCCCGGCCGACTTCATCCGCCCGGTGGAGAACAGCGAGCAGCTCGGCAGCTTCACCCGGTACGTGCTGGACAAGGCGCTGGCGGTCGCCGCCGGGTGGGCGCGGGACGGGCTGGACATCCCGATCTCGGTGAACCTGTCCGCGCGCAGCCTGCTCGACCCGCGGCTGCCCGCCGAGATCGACGAGGCGCTGCGCCGTCACCAGGTGCCGCCGCACCGGCTGGTCCTGGAGATCACCGAGACGGTGGTGATGAGCGAGCTGGAGGTCATCGACGAGGTGCTGGCCACGCTGCGGGGCATGGGCGTGCAGCTCGCCGTCGACGACTTCGGCACCGGGTTCTCGTCGCTGACGTTCCTCACCCGGATCGCGGTGGACGAGTTGAAGGTGGACCGCTCGTTCGTGCTCCGGATGGCCGACTCGCCGGAGGCGGCGGCGATCGTCCGGACCACCGTGGGGCTGGCCCACGAGCTGGGGCTGCGGGTGGTGGCCGAGGGCGTGGAGACCGCCGAGCAGCGCACCGCGCTGGCCGAACTGGGCTGCACCGCCGCCCAGGGCTACCACTTCTTCAAGCCGATGCCGGCCGACAAGATCTCCGCGGTGCTCGGATCGCTGCGCGACGGCGCCCGCGGCAACGTGGTCCCGCTGCGCGCGGACGGCGCCTCCTGACCCGTCCGTCTACCGTGGACGGGGCAGCGGAGACGCCCGGCCGGTCCTAGGCTGCTGACACGGCGGGCGCGGCAGGCGTCCCCGCTGACGTCCACACGGGGAGGACGACGATGAGACGTTCCTGGCGACGGATCCTGCTCGCCTCGACCATGGCGCTGACCACCGGCGCTGCCGGCCTGGTCATGTCCGCTCCGGCGCAGGCCCGGCCGGCGGAGTCCTGGTCGTTCGCCGTCACCGGCGAGCCGGGTGATCCGATCACCGCCGGCAACTCCTACTCCTACAGCTCCGCGGCACCGACGCCCGGCGACGAGATGAACGCGTGGGGCCACGGCCAGCAGCACTTCGGGATGGAGTTCTGGAGCGACACCGACAACACCTGGCGTCTGGGCATCTCCGCCCCGGCCGGTCAGACGCTGAAGGCGGGTGACACCTACCAGAACGTCAGCCAGCCGGTCTACGGGAGCGACGCGGCCAGCCTGCAGCTCTACAACGGCGGTTGGGGGCGCTCCTGCGCGCAGAGCACCGGTTCGTTCACGGTCCTGCACGCCGACTGGGGCCCGTTCGACTACGTCGAGCGCTTCGACGCCACCTTCGAGATCCGGTGCGAGGGCGCGGCCGGCAGCCTGCGTGGCGAGATCCACATCGGGAACCCGCCGCCGCTGCCGGCACTCGACGTCACACTGACCGTCGATCCGGTGGCGACGGTGGACAAGAAGGGCATCGCCACCGTCCGCGGGTCGATCACCTGCACCCGGGCGGATTCCTTCTCCATCGCGGGCGAGCTGGTCCAGGAGCAGAAGAAGGCGGGCATGGTGCGCGGCTACTTCTCACCCCACATCCCGTGCGTTCCGGGTCAGGTGGTGCCGTGGTCGGCCACCACCTACCCGGCCGACGTCAAGTTCCAGCGCGGCACCGCCCAGGCGGTCAGCGAGATCCTGGTCCGCGACTTCGAGTACTGGAACGAGTTCACCGTGCGG
>NZ_JBMVFV010000080.1:0-27201 GCF_049538395.1 Micromonospora sp. AB353
CGGTTGCGGTGGGGCCACGCCCCCAACAGTGACTAACCAGCGAGCCGCCAGCGACCACCCCGAGCCACGAGCGTCGTCAACGCCTGCGGCATCAGCCCGGAGTGGTTGTCCGGCGTCATCCGGATCGGCCCGGACAGCCCGTCGAGCTGCGACGTCTCCAGCACGTCGCGCAGCCCGTCCCGGTCGACCTTGCCCGGCTCGCCGCCGGCCTGCAGCTCGGCGTCGGCGATCAGCTGGACCGCGTCCGCCGCGAACGAGGAGAAGCCGTTGTAGCCGCCGAACCGGGCGGTGTAGTCCTGGAACCACTGCCGCCGAGCGGCCTTGGCCGGGGTGGTGGCGATCACGTCGTCGATCACCATGGTCTGGGTGAAGATCAGCGTGGCCTCGTCGGTGGAGCGGGCCGAGGGGCCCAGGAAGAGGTCACCGGCGGCCGTGGCGTCGAAGAACAGCGACCCGCGGAACTTGCTCTGCCGGGCCGTGGTGGCGGCGAGCATCGCCTGCTCCGGCGTGGTCCACAGGACCATTGCCTGCGGCTTGCGGGCGATCAGCTCGTTGATCTGCGTGCCGACCTCGGTGTCGGTGACCCGCACCGACTCGTTGGCGACCAGCTTCACGGAGGTCTTGCTCAGCTCGCGGCGCAGGGCGGCGAGCCCTTCCTGGCCGTATCCCTCGGCGCTGTGCAGCAGCGCCACCTTGCGGATCTCGCGCCGCTCCAGTTCCGCGGCGAGCGCGGCGGCGCTGTCGGTGGCGTTCGGGGCGAGCTTGAAGACATATCGGCGCTCGGCCACCGGCTCGGTGATCTCGCTGGACGACCCCAGTGCGATCGTCGGAATGCGCTTCTCGCCGATCGTTCGGGCCGCGCCGACGGCGCATTCGTTGCAGCCGCCCATGATGACCGCGCTCACGCGCGAGTCGCTGCTGAAATCATTGATGTTCCGCAAGGATTCCGCGGCATCCGAGCGGTTGTCCTTGACCCGCAGATCGATCTTCCGGCCGCCCAGTGCGCCGGAGGCGTTCAACTGCTCGACCTTCAGTTGCAGAGCCCGTTGGTAGACCTTGCCGACCGGCGCCGACGCGCCGGAGAGTTCCAGGTCGGCGGCGATCACGATCGGGCTGGTGTCCTGCGGTTCCCCGCCGATCCCGCAGCCGGTGAGCGTGGTGGCCAGCACGGCCGATGCGAGCGCCGCGATGCTCGCGGAGCGGATGGGGCTCAACTCAGTCCTCCAGGTGCGGCGCGGGCCGACGCCCGATCACCGCCGCTCGTCCGTCCTCAGTGGAGGAACGGGATTGGTTTGCCGTACGGTGTGCGCGAAGCCTGCAAAACCTTGCCAATGCCGGGGCCTGTGGTCAAGCCGGGCTGACGAGTGCTGTTTCGGGACAGCCATCCCACATGCTGGGGACACGGAACATTAACTGACAATTACTGCACAGATGCGCGTGACCACTCTGGAGTGACATCCCCTGTTCAGGGGGTTGGAGAAAAGAAGGTATTAGGTGATCGGATCCCGGGATGCGTCGGCCGCGACCGTTTCCTGCCTCACTGCGGCTTCCCAAACAGGATCTCGTCTGATGAAATCGCGGCCGTGCCGCGCGTGGCGCTGGCCGCTGCACCAGGCACGGGTCAGCGGGTCGCGCGTGGAAGAAACGACGGAGGCGATGTCGTGAGCACCGGACCTACGACCCTGCCCGGGAGCCCCAACGCCGAACAGCGGAACCGGCGCCGGCGCCTGCCCAGGCTGCGCGACGCGCGGATTCGCTCCAAGCTCGCCCTCATCCTGGTCGTTCCGGTCGCGGCTGTCATCGCACTGGCAACTATCCGACTCGTTTCGGTCGGGCAGGGCGCGTACGAGGCCGACCGGGTCCGGTCGCTGAGCGCGGTGTCTGTCGACATCGCGGCGCTCACCCAGGACCTGCACAAGGAGCGGATGGCGGCGGCGGTCTTCCTGGCCGACCCGAACCAGAAGCCGGACGCGTACAACCTGCGGGTGCGTCAGACCGACGAGCGCATCGCGGCGTACCAGGACGAGCGGGGCAAGCTCGGCGACGTGTCCGGTGCGATCAGCAGCCAGCTCAAGGTGATCGACGCCCACCTGTCCACGTTGAACGGCACCCGCCAGGAGGTGCTGGACCGGCTGCAGATGCCGGTGGCCGAGGCGAGTCTGCGCTACGGCATCGTGCTGGACGACCTGGTCGCGTACAGCGACGCGCTGGCCCAGCAGCCGGGCGCGGACAGCCTGGCCGACGCCCGCCGCGCGGTGGCCGCGTTCGCCCACGCCAAGGCCGAGGTGGCCGAGGAGCAGGCGGTGGCCTTCACCGCCCTCGACGGCGGGCAGGTCGACGAGGAGCAGTTCTCGTCCTTCGTGGCCACGCTCACCGGCCAGCAGGAGGCGCTGCTCACCTTCTCCCGGTCCGCGACGCCGGGCCAGCGGGCCCTGGTGGACCGCACCGTCTCCGGTGACGCCGTCCAGCTCGCCGACCGGGTCGCCGGCGACGTCTCCCGGTCCATCGGGCGTCCGGCGCTGGTCACCCGCGACGAGGCGTCCGCCGCCATCGGCGCGGTCGACGACCTGATGCGGTGGGCCGAGATCCAGCTCCTCGACGAGATGCTGGCCGACGCCGACGAGGCACGCGCCGACGTGATCCGGCAGGCGATCGTGGAGAGCCTGCTCGTGCTGCTCACGCTCGCGGTCGCGGTGACGCTCGCCGTGGTGCTGGCCCGCTCGCTCAACGACTCGCTGCGCCGGCTGCGCGAGGGCGCGCTCGCCGTGGCCAACCACGACCTGCCGGACGCGGTGAGCCGGCTGCAGAACGTCAACGCCATCGGTGACGGCGGCGTGGACGAGATCGTCCAGCAGGTACGGGACCCGATCAAGCTGAGCAACCGCGACGAGGTCGGTCAGGTGGCGGTGGCCTTCAACGTGGTCCACCGCGAGGCGGTCCGGGTCGCGGCCGAACAGGCCGCGCTGCGGACGAGCGTCTCGGCGATGTTCCTCAACCTGGCCCGCCGCTCGCAGAGCCTGGTCGACCGCATGATCGGCGAGCTCGACGCGATCGAGCGGTCCGAGGAGGACCCGAAGCGGCTGGCGCAGCTGTTCGAGCTGGACCACCTCGCCACCCGGATGCGCCGCAACGACGAGAATCTGCTGGTGCTCGCCGGCGCCGACTCGGCCGTACCGCGTCGCGACGACGCGCTCCTGGTCGACGTACTGCGCGCCGCGCAGTCCGAGGTCGAGCTCTACAACCGGATCGAGTTCGGCACCGTCGACACCGACATCTCGGTGGCCGCGCACGCCGTCAACGACGTCGTCCGGCTGGTCGCCGAGCTGCTCGACAACGCCACCCGCTTCTCGCCGCCGAACACCACAGTGGTGGCCGACGGCCGCCGGATCCGCGACTACGTGCTGATCCAGATCGAGGACCGCGGACTGGGCCTCAGCGACGACCAGCTCGACTCGCTCAACCGGCGACTGGCCGCGCCGCCGACCGTCGACGTGGCCGCGTTCCGGCTGATGGGTCTGGCCGTGGTCAGCCGGCTCGCGTCCCGCTACGGCATCCGCGTCGAGCTGCGCCGCAACGTCGAGGGCGGCACCGTCGCCCAGGTGACGCTGCCGAACTCGACAGTGGTGCTGCCGGCCAACCGGGGCCAGGCCCCGCTGACCCGGCCGCGTCAGCCGCTCGCCGTCGAGCAGTCCCCGCTCAGCCAGGTCGGCGCCGGTGACGCGCTGGCCGGAGCCGGGCGGGGCGCGGCCACCGCGACGCTCGCCGACCAGTGGCGCGGGGCGACCACCGCCCCGCCGTCCCGGTGGCAGACGCCCGCCGAGACGCGCGACACCACTCCCGCCGTCCAGCTGGGTGGGGCGACCGGCGCGCTGCCGACTGTGGCGGCGCCCGCCCCGGTGGCCGCGGCGCCCGCCGCGCCGGCTCCGGTCTCCGGAGCGGGCTGGTCGGCCGGTGGGCCGACGGTGGCGTACCCCGCGCTGGACCCGCTGCCCAAGCGGACGCCCGGTGTCGAGTCGACGCAACCCGCGACCCAGGCCGCACCTCCGGCCTACCAGCCGCTCGCCGCGGCGCCGGCGGTGGAGAGCACCCCGGCGACGCCCGTGGTGGCCCGGCCCGAGCAGCGGGCCGAGGCGCCGATATTCCGTGAGATGGAGGCGGTCTGGTTCCGTTCGCACGGAGAGGACGAGACCACCATCTTCACCCGTCCCACGTTCGACGAGCCGCCCGCGCCGGCACAGCCGGCGGTGGCGCCCCCTGCGGCGTCGGCACGTCCGAAGCTGCCCACCCGCACCCCGGGGGCCCAGGCGTCGGGGCTGACCACGCCGACCACGCCGCCCGCGTACAGCCCGCCGGAGGTCCCGTCCACGCCGCCGGCGGCCGCGACGCCGCCCCCCGCCGCCGAGCCCGCGCCCGCGCCGCCGATCGACCCGGAGGCCTGGCGTACGGCGGCCGACGAGGGCTGGTCGCGGGCCAGCCGTGCCGCGGAGCCCACCACCGGCGGGACCACCCGCTCCGGCCTGCCCAAGCGGGTTCCGCAGGCGCAGCTCGTGCCCGGCGGAATAGAGCCGAAGAGCGGCCGGGACCGCAGCCGGCGCACGCCGGACGAGGTACGCGGTCTGCTCTCCGCCTACCACCGTGGCGTCCAGCGGGGCCGTACGGCCGGCGCCGACCTGAACAGCACCTCGACCAAGGAGACGAACCGATGAACAGGCCGGCGGCCATGCAGGACATGGGGTGGCTTCTCACCAACTTCGCCGACAGCGTTGCGGGCATCGCGCACGTGGTGGCGGTGTCCGCGGACGGGCTGCTGCTCGCCTCCTCCCGGGATCTGCCCGGCGACCGGGCCGACCAGCTCGCCGCGATCACCTCCGGCGTGGTGAGCCTGACCGAGGGCGCGGCGCGGATGTTCAGCGCCGGCGGGGTGTTGCAGACCGTGATCGAGATGGACAGCGGCTACCTGTTCCTGATGTCCATCAGCGACGGTTCGTCGATGGCCGTGCTCGCGGCGCGCAGCTGCGACGTCGGCCAGGTGGGTTACGAGATGGCGCTGCTGGTGGAGCGGGTCGGCCAGGCACTGGTCCCGCTGCCGAGGGACGCGGTCCGGTCCTGATCGGAGCGGGGAGCTGACGACCGGAGCCGGTGCGGCTCCGAACGAGGGGAGGTGATCGCGAGATGGACCCGCGACGTGATCCACGTGGCGCGCTGGTGAGGCCGTACGCGGTCACCCGGGGCCGCACCGAGCCGTTGCAGAACATCGCGCTCGAGGCGGTGCTGTCGAGCACGCCGACGCAGTCGGCCGAGGCGCGCTTCGCCGGGCACGACAAGTACCGCATCTCCTCGGTCTGTGAGGGCCGGGCGCAGTCGCTTGCGGAAATCGCCGCTTACACCCGGATGCCGCTGGGCGTCACCCGGGTGCTGGTCGCCGACATGGTGGCCGAGGGCCTGCTGACGCTACACACTGCCGCTCCCGCGACGGGTTTCGCGGCGCGGATGAACCTGCTTGGAAGGGTGCTAAGTGGACTTCGCGAACTATGACCCCGACGGGGTGAACCGCGGCCGGGAGATCATCTCCGCGAAGATCGTGATCGCGGGTGGCTTCGGCGTGGGAAAGACCACGCTCGTCGGGGCGATCTCCGAGATCCAGCCGCTGACCACCGAGGCGCTGATGACCGCGGCGGGCGTGGGCATCGACGACGCGTCGAAGGTGCCGGGCAAGGAGACCACCACGGTCGCCATGGACTTCGGCCGTATCACCATGGCCGAGGATCTGATCCTCTACCTGTTCGGCACACCGGGCCAGACCCGCTTCTGGTTCATGTGGGACGAGATCATCAGGGGCGCGGTGGGTGCGGCGGTGCTCGTGGACACCCGCCGGATTACCGACGCGTTCGCGCCGCTGGACTACTTCGAGAACCGCAAGCTGCCGTACGTCGTGGCGTTGAACCGCTTCGGCGACGCGCCGCACTACGAGCTGGAGGAGGTCCGGGAGGCGCTCGCCATCTCCCCGGACGTGCCGATGGTGCTGTGCGACGCCCGTCAGCGGGACTCGGTCAAGCAGGTGCTGGTGACAGTGGTGGAGCACGCCATGCTCCGCCTCCAGGCCGAGCACGGCTACCCGGCCTCCGTGGGCTGACCGCCTGCGGGTCAGTCGACCCGCAGGCGGTACCCCCGCTTGACCACCGTCTGCACCACGCGGGGCGCCTTCAGCCCGGCCCGCAGGCGGGCGACAGCCATCTCCACCGCGTGCTCGTCGGCGCCGCGCGGCAGCGTCCGCAGCAGCGCGGTGCGGGAGAGCACCTTCCCCGGTGACGCGGCGAGTGCCCGCAGCACCGCCATCGGCGCCGGCGCCAGCTGACGCAGCTCACCGTCCACCACCGCGGCGTGCCCGCGCAGCGTCAGCACGTGCCCGGCCGCCTTCACCGAGACGGTGCGCCGGGGCAACTCCTCGACGATGGTGCGGACCAGCGCGCCCAGCCGGGCCCGGCTCGGCGCGCTCACCGGCACCCCGCGCCGGACCAGCGGCTCGGCGGTGACGGTGCCGACGCACCCGGCCAGCACGTCGCCGCGCAACGCCTCCAGCACCGTCTCGGTACGGTCCCCGGCCGCCCGCAGCAGCGCCTCGGCCGCCGGGGCGGAGGTGAACGTGACCGCGTCGACGAGACGCCCGGCCACCAGGTCGATGAGCCGGTGCAGCGGCGCCGGGTCGGCCGGCGGCGCCCACCGGTACACCGGTACCTCGATCACCGTGGCGCCGGCCGCCACCAGCGCGTCGGCGCACTCGGGCTGCCGCTCGCCGTGCAGTTGCATCGCCACCACCTGGCCGGCCACCCCGCGCCGGACGAGGTGCTCGACCACCTCGTCGCAGCTCTCCGAATCCGGTGACCAGTGCTCGCGCAGCCCGGCGGCACGGATCGCGCCGGTCGCCTTCGGGCCGCGGGACACCACGTACGCGCGGGCGAGCGTGCTGCGCAGCGGCTCGGCCAGCCCCCAGCCCTCGGCCGCCTCCAGCCAGCCGCGCATGCCGATGCCGGTGTTGGCCATCAGCACGTCCGGCGGCTGTTCCAGGCAGGCCCGGGTGGCCTCACGCAGGTCCGTGTCGTCGGCCAGCGGGACGATCCGTAGCGCCGGGGCGAGCACCACCCGCGCCCCACGCCGCTGGAGCAGCGCGGCCAGTTCGTCGCGCCGCCGGTCGGCGGTGACCCCGATGGTGAAGCCGGCCAGCTCGTCCCGCATCATTCCTCCTGCCGTAACCGCACCTCGACCAGGCCGTCCCGGCAGCGCGCCGGATGCCGGCGCAGCGTCACGCCCGGTAGGTCCAGGCACCGCCCCGTGGTGAGGTCGTAGACCTGCTTGTGCAGCGGCGAGGCGAGCGTGGGTACCCCGCCCCGGCTGCCGACCAGCCCTCGGGACATGACGTACGCGCCGCCGACCGGGTCGAGGTTGTCCACCGCGTACAGCCCGTCCGCGGTGCGGAAGACCGCCACCTGGACGCCGTCGACGAGGGCGGCCACGCCCCGGCCGGGGTCGAGGCGGTCCAGCGGGCAGACCGGGGTCCAGTCCAGCGTGACGACGGGGCTCATCGGCGTACCTCCGGCAGGCCCAGCACGACGGGCTGGCGGCGGTGTCCGCCGTCCGGGGGCGCGCCCCGGGCCGGCACCGGCTGGCCCCGCTCCTGGGTGAAGGTGATGGACGGGTCGGGTACGTCCGGCGCGTTGACGAAGGAGGTGAAGCGGCGCAGCCGGTCCGGGTCCTCCAGGACGTCGCGCCACTCGTCGGAGTAGCTCGCGACGTGCCGGGCCATCGCCGCGTCGAGGTCGGCGCAGAGCCCGAGCGAGTCGTCCACGAGCACCGACCGGAGGTGGTCCAGGCCGCCGTCCATGGCCTCGATCCAGGCGGCGGTGCGCTGCAACCGGTCGGCGGTGCGGATGTAGTACATGAGGAACCGGTCGATGAGGGCCACCAGTTCCGCGGTGCTCAGGTCGGTGGCGAACAGGTCGGCGTGCCGGGGCCGGAAACCGCCGTTGCCGCCGACGTAGAGGTTCCATCCGGTCTCGGTGGCGATGACGCCGAAGTCCTTGCTCCGGGCCTCGGCGCACTCGCGGGCGCAGCCGGAGACGGCCGACTTGAGCTTGTGCGGCGCGCGCAGGCCCCGGTAGCGCAGCTCCAGCGCGACCGCGAGCCCCACCGAGTCCTGCACGCCGTAGCGGCACCAGGTGTCGCCCACGCAGGACTTCACGGTGCGCAGCGCCTTGCCGTACGCGTGGCCCGACTCGAAGCCCGCGTCGACGAGCCGGCGCCAGATCTGCGGCAGCTGGTCGACGCGCGCGCCGAACAGGTCGATCCGCTGCCCGCCGGTGATCTTCGTGTACAACCGGAAGTCCCGCGCCACCTCGCCGATCGCGATCAGCTTCTCCGGGGTGATCTCCCCGCCGGGAATCCGGGGCACCACGGAGTAGCTGCCGTCGCGTTGCAGGTTCGCCAGGAAGTGGTCGTTCGTGTCCTGCAGCGACGCCTGCTCACCGTCGAGCACGTGCCCGGTGCCGAGCGACGCCAGGATCGAGGCCACCACCGGCTTGCAGATGTCGCACCCGCTGCCGCGCCCGTGCTCGGCGACGAGCCGGGAGAACGTGCTGACGCCCCGCACCCGGATCAGGTCGAACAGCTCCTGCCGGCTGTGGTCGAAGTGCTCGCACAGCGCCGTCGACTGGCGTACCCCGGCGGCGTCCAACAGCTGCTTGAGCATGGGCACGCAGGAACCGCAGCTCGTGCCGGCGCGGGTGCACGCCTTCAGCGCCGGCACGTCGGTCGCCCCGCCGGCGATCGCCGCGTCCAGATCGGCCCGGGTGACCGCGTTGCAGGAGCAGACCTGCGCGGTCGCGGGCAACGCGCCGGCGCCGGCGCCCGCGCCGCCGGCGGGCGCCAGCAACGCCAGCGGGGGAGCGGGCAGCGGTCCGCCGACACTGGCGCGCAACGCCGGGTACGCGCTCGCGTCCCCCACCAGCACGCCGCCGAGCAGCGTCCGCGCGTCGTCGGAGAGGACCAGCTTCGCGTACGAGCGGGTGGCCGGGTCGGTGTACGTCACGTCGAGGCAGCCGGGGGTGGCACCGTGCGCGTCACCGAACGAGGCCACGTCCACGCCGAGCAGCTTGAGTTTCGTGGCGGTGTCCGCGCCGGGGAACGTGGCAGCGCCGCCGAGCAGCCGGTCCGCGACCACCTCGGCGGTGGCGTACCCGGGCGCGACGAGTCCGTGGCAGACCCCGTCCACCGCCGCGCACTCGCCCACCGCCCAGATCCGCTCGTCGGCGGTCCGGCAGGCCGCGTCCACCAGCACGCCGCCGCGCGGGCCCAGCGGCAGCCCGGCCGCGCGGGCCAGCTCGTCGCGCGGCCGGATCCCGGCGGCCACCACCACCAGCTCCGCGTCGACCGCACGGCCGTCGGCCAGGTCGAGCGCGGCGACCGTGCCGTCCGGCCCGGGGCGCAGCGCCGTGGTGGCCACCCCGAGGTACGGCGTGACGCCCAGCTCCTCGACGTACCGCCGGAGCATCGCGCCGCCCGCCTCGTCCACCTGCACCGGCATCAGCCGGGGCGCGAACTCGACCACGCTGGTGGCGAGCCCGAGCAGCCGCAGCGCGTTCGCCGCCTCCAGCCCGAGCAGCCCGCCACCGATCACCGCCCCGGTACGGCGGCCCCGGGCGTGCTCCCGGATCGCGGCCAGGTCGTCCAGCGTCCGGTAGACGAAGACGCCTGGCAGATCGGTGCCGTCGACCGGCGGCACGAACGCGTAGGAGCCGGTGGCCAGCACCAGCGCGTCGTACGGGTACTCGCCGGCCGCCGTGGTCACCACCCGCCGTGCCCGGTCGACGCCGGTGGCCGGTTCGCCCAGTCGCAGGTCCACACCGGCGTCGGGGGTGTGCAGGTTCAGGTCGCCGGCGTCCACCCCGTCGAAGACGGCCGAGAGCCGCACCCGGTCGTACGCCGCGCGCCGTTCCTCGGCGAGCACCGTGACCCGCCACCGTCCGTCGGTGTCCCGGGCCCGCAGCGCCTCGACGAACCGCTGCCCCACCATGCCGTTGCCGACCACGACCAGCCTGCTGCTTCGCTCGGTCATGACGCCACCTCCACCGTCTCGCGTACCTCGTCGGTTGTGGACGGATCCGCCTCGGCGAGCCAGGCGGCGATGCCGGCCACCGCGTCCCGGCAACTGCCGCAGCCGGTGGCGGCCCGGGTCGCCGCGGACAGCTCCGCCGCCGTCCGGGCGCCCGCCCGCCAGCACGCCACCAGCGCGCCCTTGTTCACGTCGTTGCACCGGCACACTGTTGCGGCATCCGGCATCAGCGCCGGCGACGCGGCCGGTCCGGCCGGCGCCTCGCCCAACGCCCGGCCGAGCAGCAGCGAACGCCGGTCCGCCGGCACCGGCGCGCCCCTGTCGAACAGCTGCACCACGGTGCCGACCGCCGGGTTGTCGCCGAGCAGGATCGCGCCGGTCAGCCGCTCGTCCCGGATGCGCAGCCGGGCGTAGGTGCCCCGGGCCGGGTCGGCGAAGGTCAGCTCCTCGACCGGCCCGTCCCCGTCGCCGGTCCCGTCCACGTCGCCCATCGCGGCCAGGTCGATGCCGGCCGCCTTGAGCCGGGTCACCGCCGGCCGGGGCCGGTACCGGGCCAGCGGGTCCGCGCCGGTCAGCACGTCGGCCACCACCCGGGCCTGCGCCCAGGCCGGCGCGACGAGCCCGGTCAGCGTCCCGTCGTGCTGGGCGCAGTCGCCGATCGCGGAGATCCGCCGGTCGCTCGTCCGCATCCGGTCGTCCACCACCACGCCCCGCTCGACGGCGAGCCCGGCCGCCGCGGCGAGCGCGGTGTCGGGGCGTACCCCGCAGCAGAGCACCAGCAGGTCGGCGTCGAGCGTCCCGGCGTCGCCCAGGTGCAGGCGGACGCCGTCGGCCCCGGCGGTCACGGCGGTGGCCGGCACCCCGAGCCGGGACCGGACGCCCAGGCCGGCGAGCGTGCCCGCGAGGACCGCGCCGGCCGGCGGGTCGAGCTGACGTTCCATCAGGTGCCCGACCGGGTGGACCACAGTCACGTCGAGACCTCGGGCGGCCAGCCCTCGGGCCGCCTCCAGACCCAGCAGCCCGCCGCCGAGCACGATCACGCGCCGCGCGCCCTCGGCGGCGGCGAGGATCCGCCGACAGTCGCCGAGCGTGCGGAACGGGACCACCCGCTCGGGCAGCGGGGCGAGGCCCGGCAGCGGCGGCACCACGGCCCGGCTGCCGGTGGCGAGCACCAGGTGGTCGTACCCGTGTCGCTCGCCGTCGTCGGTGACCACCTCGCCGGCGGCCCGGTCCACTGCGGTGACCGCCGCGCCGGTGTGGACCTCGACGCCCGGCCCGACGGCTTCGACCAGCTCCACGTCCGGCTCGCCGATGCGTCCGGCGAGCAGCGTGGAGAGCATGATCCGGTTGTACGCGCGGTGCGGCTCCGCCCCGAGCACGGTGATCCGCCGGTCTCCGCCGCGTGCGTGCAGCTCGGCGGCGAGCCGGGCGCCGGCCATCCCGTAGCCGACGACGACGATGCGTTCGTTCATGCCGGCTCCACCCGGACCGCGCAGATCTTGAACTCGGGCATCCCGGAGACCGGGTCGAGCGCGTCGTTGGTGACCGAGTTGGCGCGTTGCGCGCCGGGCCAGTGGAACGGCGCGAAGACGGTGTCCGGCCGGATCGCGGTGCTGAGCCGGGCCGGTGCGCACAACTCACCCCGGCGGGAGACCACACGTACCGGTGTCCCCTCGGCCACGCCGATCCGTGCTGCCAGGTCCGGGTGCAGCTCGACGAAGCCGCCCGGCGCGGCGCGGCGCAGCGCGGCCACCCGCCGGGTCTGCGCGCCGGACTGGTACTGCGCGAGCACCCGGCCGGTGGTGAAGTGCAGCGGGTAGTCGGCGCACACCGGTTCGGCGGCCGGCCGGTGGGTCACCGGATGGAACCGGGCCCGGCCGTCCGGGGTGGGGAAGTGGTCGGCGAACAGCCGGGGTGTGTCCGGGCCGTCCCGGTCCGGGCAGGGCCAGAACACGCCGGTGTCGGCGTCGATCCGGTCCCAGGTGATCCCGGCGTAGTCGGCCGGCCCGCCGGCCGAGGCCCGCCCCAGCTCCGCGAACACCTCGCGCGGGTCGGCCGGCAGCGGCGTCCCGCCCCCGCTCAGCCGTGCGGCGAGCGCGGCGAGGATCTCCAGCTCGGTACGGACCCCGGCGGGTGGCTCACGAAACGCCCGGCGGCGCAGCACCCGGCCCTCCAGATTGGTCATCGTGCCGTCCTCCTCGGCCCACTGGGCGACCGGCAGCACCACGTCGGCCAGCTCGGCCGTCTCGGAGCGGACGAAGTCCGCCACCACGAGCAGGTCCATGGCGCGCAGCCGGGACTCGACCCGCGCGGCGCGGGGCGCGGACACGACCGGGTTGGAACCGAACACCAGCAGCGCCCGCGCGCCGGACGGCGTGCCGAGCGCGTCCAGGAGCTGGTAGGCCGGCACCCCCGGCCCGGGTAGCGAGTCCGGTTCGACGCCCCACACCCCGGCGACGTGCTCGCGGGCCGCCGGGTCGTCGATGCGCCGGTAGCCGGGGAGCTGGTCGGCCTTCTGCCCGTGTTCCCGCCCACCCTGCCCGTTGCCCTGCCCGGTCAGGCAGCCGTAACCCGAGCCGGGGCGGCCGGGCAGGCCCAGGGCGAGTGCCAGGTTGATGAAGGCGGTGACCGTGTCGACGCCCTTGGCGTGCTGCTCGGCACCCCGGGCGGTGAGAATGACCGCGCGGTCCACTGTGGCGAGCGCGCGGGCGGTGGCGTACAGGTCGGCCACCGGCACGCCGGAGAGCCGTTCCACCTCCGCCGGCCAGTAGCCGGCCACCGTCCGCCGGACGTCGTCGAAGCCGGTGGTCCGCTCCGCCACGTACGACCGGTCCAGCCAGCCCTCGGTGAGCGCGATGTGCAGCAGCGCGTTCGCGACCGCGAGGTCGGTGCCGGGCAGGGGTTGCAGGTGCAGGTCGGCCTGGCGGGCGGTGGCGGTGGCGCGCGGGTCGATCACGATCAGCCGGCCGCCGCGTTCCCGCAGGTCGGCGACGTGCCGCATCAGCGGCGGCATGGTCTCGGCCGGGTTCGCGCCGACCAGCAGCAGCGTGTCCGCGTGGCCGAGATCCGCGAGCGGGAACGGCAGCCCGCGGTCGATCCCGAACGCCCGGTTCCCGGCCGCCGCGGCCGACGACATGCACCAGCGCCCGTTGTAGTCGATGTGCCGGGTCCGCAGCGTCACCCGGGCGAAGCGGCCCAGCGCGTACGCCTTCTCGTTGGTGAGGCCGCCGCCGCCGAAGACCGCCACCGCGTCCGGCCCGTGCCGGTGCTGCATGTCCCGGACTCCGGCGGCGACCCGATCGAGCGCCTCGTCCCAGGTCGCCGGGCGCAACTCGCCGCCGGGCCGGTCGCGCAGCAGCGGGGTGGTGAGCCGGTCCGGGTGGTCGAGCAGGTCGGCGGCGGTCCAGCCCTTCTGGCACAGCCCGCCGCGGTTGGTGGGGAAGTCGCGGGCGCCGACCTCGACACCGTCGCCGGTGGCGCGCAGCACCATGCCGCACTGCAGGGCGCAGTACGGGCAGTGCGTGGCGGCCTCGGCGGGGCGTGCCCCCGTTCGCGTCGCCGTGCGTGCACCGTCTGTCATGTCGGAAAAGCGTGCCGTCGGGCGGTTTCCGGTCCGGGTCTGCTCTGTTTCGGTCCTGTCACGAGCGCTTCACACCGCACGGAGGTGACGAGGCGTTCCGCAGGGCTTAGAATGTGGGACAACAATCTCATATAACGGGAGGCATGATGAGCGTGGCGGACGCGTTCGACGCGGTGGCCGGCAGCTACGACCAGGCCCGACGCCGCCTGGTGCCCTGCTTCGACGCCTTCTACGGCACCGCTGTCGAGGTGGCCGCACCCCCGCTGCGCGCCGCGCTCGCCGCCGGGCGTACCCCCGAGGTGCTGGACCTGGGCGCCGGCACCGGCCTGCTGTCCCTGCTGCTGACCGCGGCCGTCCCCGGCGTCCGCCTGACGCTCGTGGACGGCGCCCCCGGCATGCTCGCGGTGGCCGCCGCACACCTGGAGAAGCGCGGCGTGGCGCACCGCACCGTCCACGCCGATCTGGCCGGCCCGCTGCCCGCCGGCCGGTACGACGCGGTGGTGTCCGCGCTGGCCATCCACCATCTCGACGACGAGGGCAAACGGGCGCTGTACGAGCGGGCCGCCGACGCGCTCGTCCCCGGCGGGGTGTTCGTCAACGCCGAGCAGGTCGCCGGGCCCACCCCGGCGCTGGACCGCCGCTACGACGAGGTGTGGACGGCGCGGATCACCGAGCTGGGCTCCGACGCCGAGGAGATCGCCGGCGCCCGGGAGCGGATGCGACACGACCGGCCGGCCCCGGTGGCCGACCAGTGCCGGTGGCTGGCCGAGGCGGGCCTGATGGACGTGGACTGCTTCTTCAAGGAGTGGCGCTTCGCGGTCTTCGGCGGCCGGCGTCCCTGATCACTGTCCGTTTCGGCGATCGGCGGGGATGAGGATGACTGGTGGTCATACCGATGGGTAGTCTTCCCGGCATGACCGCCAAGGTGACGCTGTCGTTCTCCGACGAGACGATCGAGGAGGCGCGCCGGTTCGCCAAGCGGGAAGGGCTCTCCCTCTCCGCCTGGATGGACCAGGCCGCCCGGGAGAAGGCGCTGCGCGAGGTCTTCACCGCGCACGCCGACGCGGTCGGCCGGGCCGGCCTGGACCTGGAAGCCGCCGCCCTGGCCGACGCCCAGGAGGCCGCGCTCGTCGACGACGCCCTGTTCGGCGGGCGTCCGCGTGCTGCGTAGGGGCGAGGTCTGGCGCATCTCCGGCGCCCGGGAGCGGTTCGGTCTGGTCATCAGCTCCGACGTCTACAACGCCACTGCGGTACCCATCGTGATCGTGGCCGAGGTGGTCGAGGAGTCGCTGCTGCGCGACTCGCCGCTCGCCGTACGGATGGGCGCGTACGTGGTGATGCCCGACCGGATCTCCTCACCGATGAAGAAGTGGTTCACCGAGTGCGTGGACGTGGCCGACACCGAGACCATGCAGCGGGTCGGCCGGGCGCTGCGGATCCTCCAGGAGCTGTGACCGCCTCACCGGCGCCCTCCGGCGGACGTGCGCTCTCCGTTGCCGCGCCGACGCGCGCGGGGCACGCCGGGGAAACCACCGGCTGAGAGCGTCGCCTCGTCATCGACGAGGAGGAGTCCGTCAGTGAGCACTCTCGTGTCCGCACCCACCACGCCACCGGCCACCACCGCCGGCCGGCTCACCGAATGGCGGCCGGAGGATCCGGCGTTCTGGGCGGCCGGCGGCGCCCGGGTGGCCCGGCGCAACCTGTACGTCTCGATCTTCGCCGAGCACGTCGGCTTCTCGGTGTGGAGCCTCTGGTCGGTCACGGTGCTGTTCCTCGGCCCCGAGTACGGCATCGACCCGGCCGGGAAGTTCCTGCTCACCGCCGTACCGGCCGCGCTGGGGGCGGTGCTGCGGCTGCCGTACACGCTGGCGGTGGCCCGCTTCGGCGGCCGGAACTGGACCATCGTGAGCGCGTTGCTGCTGCTCGTGCCGGCGGTGCCGATGACGGTGCTGATCGAGCCCGGGGTGTCGTACGCCACGCTGATGGTGCTGGCCTGCCTGTCCGGCATCGGCGGCGGCAACTTCGCCTCCTCGATGGCGAACATCAACCTGTTCTTCCCGGAGCGGCTCAAGGGCCGGGCGCTCGGGCTCAACGCCGGCGGCGGCAACCTCGGCGTACCGGCTGTGCAACTGGTGGGGCTGGCGGTGCTGGCGACCGCCGGTGCCGCGTACCCCCGATTGGTGCCGGCGGTCTACCTGCCGCTGATCGTGCTGGCCGCGCTGGCCGCGGCCCGCTGGCTGGACAACGTGCCGGGGGCGCGCAACGAGCCGGGCGCGCTGCGCGCGGCGGCCCGCGACCCGCACACCTGGGTGATGTCGCTGCTCTACGTCGGCACGTTCGGCTCGTTCATCGGCTTCGGGTTCGCCTTCGGCCAGGTGCTCCAGCTCCAGTTCCACGACCGGTTCCCGACGCCGGTCGACGCCGCCTGGCTGACCTTCCTCGGCCCGCTGATCGGCTCGCTGATCCGGCCCGTCGGCGGTCAGCTCGCCGACCGGCTGGGCGGGGCCCGGGTCACGTTCTGGAACTTCGTGGCGATGGCCGCCGGCGCCGGGCTGGTGCTGTACGCGGCCCGGGAGCGCTCGTTCCCGCTCTACCTGGCCGGGTTCCTGGCGCTGTTCGTCTTCTCCGGCATCGGCAACGGCTCGACGTACAAGATGATCCCGGCGATCTTCCGAGCCCGGGCCGTCGCGGAGAGCGAGTCGACCGGCGACCCGGAGGCGGCGCAGCGGCGGGCCCGGCGGCTGGCCGGGGCGGTGATCGGCATCGCCGGGGCGGTCGGCGCCTCGGGCGGGGTGCTGGTGAACGTGGCGTTCCGGCAGTCGTTCCTGACCTCCGGCACGGCTGACGCCGCCTACCTGGCCTTCATCGCCTGGTACGCGCTCTGCTTCCTGGTGACCTGGGTGGTCTACCTGCGCCCCGGGCCGCGTACGCTGGCCGGCGTGTGACCTGTGCCATGACGAACCCGCAGGCCACGCGCGGCGCGACCCCGTTTTGACCTGCCGCCGGGCGGCCGGGTATCGTTGCCTGCTGTTGTACGACATTCTTAGGCGTGCCGCATCAGGTACGCTTGGTCGTTCGTGCGCGCTGGTCCGGCTGGGTACTCCTGGTCACCTCGGCGCGCGACCCCAGACCGACGACGAGACAAGGTAGACCTGTGCGTACGTACAGCCCGAAGCCGGGTGAGATCGAGCGTCAGTGGCACGTCATCGACGCCTCTGATGTCGTGCTGGGCCGCCTGGCGACCCACGCCGCCACGCTCCTGCGTGGCAAGCACAAGCCGACTTTCGCGCCGCACGTCGACACGGGCGACTTCGTCGTCATCGTGAACGCGGGCAAGGTCGCGCTGACCGGCAACAAGCGTCAGACCAAGGTCGCTTACCGCCACTCCGGTTACCCGGGTGGCCTGAAGCGGGTCGGCTACGACGAGCTGCTGACCAAGCGGCCCGAGCGGGCCATCGAGCTGGCCGTGAAGGGCATGCTCCCGCACAACAAGCTGGGCCGTCAGATTCTCAAGAAGCTGAAGGTCTACGCCGGTGCCGAGCACCCGCACACCGCGCAGCAGCCGGTGCCGTTCGAGATCAAGCAGATCGCGCAGTGAGCGCGGGCGAAGGAAGCAGCATGACCGACATCACCGCCACCGAGGTCGCCCCCGAGGCCACCGAGGCGCCGGCGCCCGTCGCGCGCGCGCCCCGTGGTGACCGCCCGATCCAGACCGTGGGTCGGCGCAAGGAAGCCATCGTCCGGGTCCGGATCATCCCGGGCAGCGGCAAGATCACCTGCAACGGCCGCGACCTCGAGGCCTACTTCCCGAGCAAGGTGCATCAGCAGCTCATCAAGGACCCGCTGGTCACCGCCGAGAAGGCCGAGGCGTTCGACGTGATCGCCAACCTGCGTGGCGGCGGCACCACCGGCCAGGCCGGCGCGCTGCGGCTCGCCATCGCCCGGGCGCTGATCGTCAGCGAGCCCGACGACCGCCCGGCCCTGAAGAAGGCCGGCTTCCTGACCCGTGACGCCCGGGTCAAGGAGAGCAAGAAGTACGGCCTCAAGAAGGCCCGCAAGGCTCCCCAGTACTCGAAGCGCTGATCACCACAAGCGTCTTGTACTTCTGACGGACGGCCGGTTCGCCTCCCCCATCCGGGAGGCGGACCGGCCGTTCCGCGTTTCTCCTCTCATCGGCAGTTCCACGGAGGTTGGCGGGTATGGGCCGGTTGTTCGGCACGGACGGCGTACGCGGGCGGGCGAACGCGGATCTCACCCCGGAGTTGGCGCTCGCGGTCGCGGTGGCCGCGGCCCACACGCTGGCCGAGACCGACAAGAGCCATCCGCCGCTCGCGGTGGTCGGCCGGGACACCCGGGCCAGCGGCGAGATGCTGGAGGCGGCGGTGGTCGCCGGGCTCACCAGCGCCGGCGCCAACGTGGTCCGGGTCGGCGTGCTGCCCACCCCGGCGGTGGCGTTCCTCACCGCGGAGGCCAAGGCCGACCTGGGCGTGATGCTCTCCGCCTCGCACAACCCGATGCCGGACAACGGCATCAAGCTGTTCGCCGCCGGCGGGCACAAGCTGCCCGACGAGATCGAGATGCGGATCGAGGAGGCGGTGAAGGCGAACGCCACCACCGCCTGGAAGCGTCCCGTCGGTGCCGGTGTCGGCCGCGTGCACGACCTGCTCGACGGCGCCGACCACTACGTGCAGCACCTGATCGGCACCGTGCCGCACCGCCTCGACGGGATCAAGGTCGTCGTCGACTGCGCCAACGGCGCGGCGGCCGACGTCGCCCCGGTCGCCTACCGGGAGGCAGGCGCCGAGGTGATCGCCATCCACGCCGAGCCGGACGGGCTCAACATCAACGACGAGTGCGGCTCGAACCACATCGAGGCGCTGCGCGCCGCAGTGGTCGAGCACGGCGCCCACCTCGGCATCGCCCACGACGGCGACGCCGACCGCTGCGTCGCGGTCACCGCCGACGGGAACGAGGTCGACGGCGACCAGGTCATGGCGATCCTCGCGCTGGCCATGCGGGACGCCGGCGAACTGACCCAGGACACCCTGGTCGCCACCGTGATGAGCAACCTCGGTCTCCGCCTGGCCATGTCCGAGCACGGCATCCGGCTGGTCGAGACCAAGGTCGGCGACCGGTACGTGCTGGAGGAGCTGCGCGCCTCCGGCCTGGCGCTCGGCGGCGAGCAGAGCGGCCACATCGTGCTGCCCGCGTACGCCACCACCGGCGACGGCGTGCTGACCGGTCTGCACCTGATGGCGCGGATGGCAGCCACCGGCACCTCGCTGGCCGAGCTGGCCGCCGTGGTCACCAAGCTGCCCCAGGTGCTGATCAACGTGCCGGTCGGGGACCGTACCGTCGGCGCCGCCGCACCGGCCGTCCGGGCCGAGGTCGAGCGCGCCGAGGCCGAGCTGGGCGAGACCGGCCGGGTGCTGCTCCGCCCGTCCGGCACCGAGCCGCTGGTGCGGGTCATGGTCGAGGCGGCCACCGAGGACACCGCTCGCGAGGTCGCCGAGCGCATCGCCGAGCAGGTCCGTACCGCCAGCCCGGTCGCCTGACCACCCGGGGCCGCCTGCTCCCACGATCCGCCGGTCAGTTCACCCGGACCCGCCGGTCAGTTCGCCTGGATCCGGCGCAGGAAGCGGGCGGCCAGGTCCGCGACCGCGTCGGCGTCCAGCTCCTGCGCCGGTCCGGCCACAGTCACCTCGGCCAGCGCCAGCCCGGGTACCTCGGTGTCCCGCCAGCCGCCGACGAACCACGCGCGTTCCTCCTCGGCCAGCGCCAGGTTCGCCGCGTCCAGCACGGCCGCCGGATACGGCAGCCAGAACCGGAACTGGTGGGTGTGCGGCGGCGCCGGGTACACCCGGGCGCCGGGCAGTGCGGCCAGCGCCTCGGCCACCACCCTCGCGTGCGCCACGTACCCGGGGAGGCGGGGCAGCTCCCGGGCCAGCCCGGCGAGCGCTGCGAGCGCCGCCGGCCACTGCTGGAACAGCGTGCCGCCGTAGCGGTGCCGCCAGGCACGCGCGTACCGGATCAGCTCCGCGTCGCCGGCCAGCGCGGCACCGGAGATGCCGCCCAGCGACTTGTAGAACGAGACGTAGGTGCTGTCGGCCAGCGCCGCGATCTCGGCCGGCGAGTAGCCCAGGTGGACTGACGACTCCCAGAGCCGGGCCCCGTCGAAGTGCACCCGGGCGCCGCCGGCGCGGGCCGCCGCGACGACGGCCACCAGCTCGCCCCAGGTCGGCAGCACGAACCCGGCGTCGCGCAGCGGCAACTCCAGGAAGAGCGTGCCGATCGGCTCGTCGAGCGCCGCCACCTCGTCGGCAGTCGGGTTGCGCGGCGCGTTCGTGGTGCGCACCGCGCGTACGCCGGCGAGCAGCGCGTACGCGTCCCGCTCGTGGGTCAGCGGGTGGCTGAGCGGGTGCAGGCCGACACCGGCGCGGCCGGTCAGCTCCGCCCCGTGCCGCATCGCCACCTGCTGCGCCATCGTGCCCGACGGGAAGAACGCGGCGGCGTCCGCGCCGAGCAGCTCGGCGACCCGCAGCTCCAGCTCCGCCACCGGTCCGCCCTCGCCGTACAGGTCGGGCGGGTCGTCCCCGGCCGCCGGGCCGAGCGCGGCGAGCTGTTCCCGTACGGAGGCCGGGCGTACGCCGGAGAGCATCGTGTCGCAGCCACGCTGGGCGGTGAACCGGCGCCGCCGCGTGGCCTGCTCGTCGCTCATCCGTCCGCCCGGAGCCGGCGCAGCCGGGTCACCGCCTCGGCCAGCACCTCCGGCCGTTTGCAGAACGCGAACCGGATCAGCCGGCGGCCGGCCTCCACGTCGTCGTAGAACACCTGCGTGGGCACCGCCACCACGCCGCAGCGCTCCGGCAGCGCCCGGCAGAACTCCACCCCGTCCCGGCCGCGCAGCGGCGTGACGTCGGCGGTGACGAAGTAGGTGCCCTCCGGCGGGAGTACGCCGAACCCGGCGTCGGCCAGCCCGGCGGCGAGCTGGTCCCGCCGGCGCTGCATGTCGTCCCGGAAGCCGGTGAAGTACGCGTCCGGCAGCCCGAGCGCCACCGCCACCGCCGGTTGCAGCGGACCGGCGTTGACGAACGTCAGGAACTGCTTCACCCGCAGCACCGCCGCCACCAGCGGCGCGGGCCCGCTCACCCAGCCGACCTTCCAGCCGGTGCAGGAGAACGTCTTGCCGGCCGACGAGATGCGCAGCGTCCGCTCCCGCATCCCCGGCAGCGTGGCCGGCGGTACGTGCGGCGCGGCGGCGTCGGTGAACACCAGGTGCTCGTACACCTCGTCGGTGACCGCGTACACGTCGTGCTCCCGGCACAGCTCGGCCACAGTCGTCAGCTCGTCGGCGGTGAAGACCTTGCCGGTCGGGTTGTGCGGTGAGTTCAGCAGCACCAGCCGGGTACGCGGCCCGAACGCGGCGCGCAGCTCGTCCGGGTCGAACGCGTACCTGCCGTCGGGCCCGGGCCGCAGCGTCACCGGGCGGCGGACCGCCCCGGCGAGCGCGATCGAGGCGGCGTACGAGTCGTAGTACGGCTCGAAGCAGATCACCTCGTCACCCGGCTCGCACAGCGCGAGGATGCTCGCCGCGATCGCCTCGGTCGCCCCGGCGGTCACCACGATCTCGCCGTCCGGGTCGTACTCCAGGCCCCAGAACCGGCGCTGGTGCTCGGCGACGGCGGCGCGCAGCGCGGGGATGCCCGGGCCGGGCGGGTACTGGTTGTGGCCGGTACGCAGCGCCTCGGCCGCGGCGGCGAGCATCTCCGGCGGGCCGTCGGTGTCCGGGAAGCCCTGCCCGAGGTTGACCGCGCCGGTGCGCACGGCGAGCGCGGACATCTCGGCGAAGACGGTGGTGCCGAACGGCCGCATCCGGGCCACCAGGGGATCGGTCGTCGTCACGGCTGCGAGCCTACGGCCCGCCGCCGACCGCTCACCAGCCGAAGCAGGCCACACCCCATCTTCCCGAGTTCTGGGCGACGACCTTGCCGTCGATGGTTATCCGGCAGGTCACTTGGCCGGCGCGTCCGGCGCTTGTGACGATCTGGACCCGCTCACGGTCGCTTGTGGTGAATCTCAGCCGCCAGGGCGAGTCCACGGAGTCGAGCTGGTGGAAGTCGCCGTTCGCGTCGTAGAACTGCACCTCCGCCTCGCCCTCCGAGCCGGTCACCTCGTACAGGACGGTGAACCGGCCCGGGCCGCCCGAGGGGGTCGTGGCCGGCGTTGCCGGGGGAGCGGTCGGCTCGTCGGCCCACCCGTCGGGCTCGCCGTACAGCGGCCCGTCGTACCGGTCGCCGGAGGCCGTCCCGTCGTCCAGGCCCCGGCCGAGGAAGGACAGCCCGACGCAGCCGCAGACGATGATCGCCAGGACGGTGACGAGGCCGATCACCAGGCCGGCCACCCAGCCACCGCCGCCACCGCGGCGCGGCGGCATGCCCGGATACGCGTACGGCGGCGGGTAGGGGCCGGGTGGGTAGGACCCGGCTTTGTAGGGGCCGGGCGGGTAGGCGGCCGGTGTCCCGGCCGGCTGTGCCGGGAAGCCGGGCACGCCGGGCTGGGACGGCCATCCGGGCGTACCGGGGACGTGCGGGTCGCCCGACGCCGGGGGGACGGGCGGGCGCGGCGTGGCGGCCGGGTCGGCCGGAGCCGCCCACCCCGGTTCGCCCACCGGGTGTCCCGTCCCGCTCGGTGGCATGGCCGGACCGGTTCCGGCGGACGCGCTCTCCGGGCCGGTGGCCGCCCAGGGGCTCGGAGCGGGCGGCGGCGACCAGGCCTCGGGCGGCGTCCACGGCTGCGGGGCGGCCAGCGGGTCCGGCGGCGTCCAGGAGGAGGGCTGCGGCGTGGTCGGCGCGGCGGTCGGGTCGGCCGGTCCGGGGGCCGGTTCGGGGGAGGGGGTCGGCTCGGACATGGGCTCAGCTCACAGGGGTACGGCGCGGACGACCGCGGAACGGTGGGGCCGGGGGACGGCGCCCGGGCCTCAATGTAGGCGGTGGCGCCCAGCCGTGCGGTCCCGGGCGGCGGCCCGCGCCCCGCGTCCCGAACCGGTCCGGACGGGCGGAACGACCTGGATGGTGCTTTGTCCGGTAATCGCATCCCCGGCGCTCGGTTCGCTCAAATTCAGTGATCGTTAACCGCCCTTCCGAGCACGCACGATGAGCGAAACTCGGTTAGGCTGCGGACCATGTGTGGAATCGTGGGTTACGCCGGTGCGCGCCCGGCGCTCGGCATCGTGCTTGACGGACTGCGGCGTCTCGAATACCGCGGCTACGACTCGGCCGGTGTCGCCGTGGTCTGCGAGGACGAGCTGCTGACCGAGAAGAAGGCCGGCAAGCTCGCGAACCTGGAGAAGGTCCTCTCCGAGCGCGCGGCCGACAACCCCGAGGACTGCGCCGCCAGCCCGATCGGCATCGGCGACGGCACCACCGGCATCGGCCACACCCGCTGGGCCACGCACGGCGGCCCGACCGACCGCAACGCCCACCCGCACCTCTCCCCGGACGGCCGCGTCGCGGTGATCCACAACGGCATCATCGAGAACTTCGCGAAGCTCCGCGCCGAGCTGGAGGACGAGGGTGTCGAGTTCGCCAGCGACACCGACACCGAGTGCGCCGCGCACCTGATCGCCCGCGCGCTGGCCGACCTGCGCTCGGCCGGTGAGACCGACAGCCCGCAGCTCCTCGCCGCCGCCATGCGCGTGGTCTGCGGGCGCCTGGAGGGCGCGTTCACGCTGCTCGCCGTCGACGCCGGCATCCCCGGCGCGGTGGTCGGCGCCCGGCGCAACTCGCCGCTCGTGGTCGGCCGGGGCGACGGGGAGAACTACCTGGCCAGCGACGTGGCCGCGTTCATCGAGCACACCCGGGACGCGGTCGAGCTGGGGCAGGACCAGATCGTCCTGATCACCCCGGACAGCATCGACATCACCGACTTCCACGGCCAGCCGGCCAGCGGCACCGACTTCCACATCGACTGGGACTCGTCGGCCGCCGAGAAGGGCGGCTACGACTGGTTCATGCTCAAGGAGATCGAGGAGCAGCCGCAGGCCATCGCCGACACGCTGCTGGGCCGGCTCACCGAGACCGGCGAGATCGCCCTCGACGAGGTCCGCCTCAGCGAGCAGGATCTGCGCGACGTCGACAAGATCTTCATCGTCGCCTGCGGCACCTCGTACCACGCCGGCCTGGTCGCCAAGTACGCCATCGAGCACTGGACCCGCATCCCCTGCGAGGTGGAACTGGCCAGCGAGTTCCGCTACCGCGACCCGGTGCTGGACCGCTCCACGCTGATCGTGGTGATCTCGCAGTCCGGCGAGACGATGGACACGCTGATGGCGCTGCGCCACGCCAAGGAGCAGAAGGCCCGCGTGCTGGCGATCTGCAACACCAACGGCTCGACCATCCCGCGCGAGTCCGACGCGGTGCTCTACACCCACGGCGGCCCGGAGATCGCTGTCGCCTCCACCAAGGCGTTCCTCACCCAGGTCGTCGCCTGCTACCTGATCGGCCTGCACCTGGCCCAGGTGCGCGGCATCAAGTTCGCCGACGAGGTGGGCGCGGTGGTGGCCCAGCTCCAGGAGATGCCGGGCAAGCTGCGGGAGCTGCTGGACCGGATCGAGCCGGTCCGCGAGCTGGGCCGCGAGTTGAAGTCCGAGCCGACGGTGCTGTTCATCGGCCGGCACGTGGGCTACCCGGTGGCGCTGGAGGGCGCGCTGAAGCTCAAGGAACTGGCGTACATGCACGCCGAGGGCTTCGCCGCCGGCGAGCTGAAGCACGGCCCGATCTCGCTGATCGACCAGGGCACCCCGGTGATCTGCATCGTGCCGTCGCCGGTCGGCCGGGGCATGCTGCACGACAAGGTCGTCTCCAACATCCAGGAGGTCCGCGCCCGCGGCGCCCGCACCATCGTGATCGCCGAGGAGGGCGACCAGGCGGTGGTCCGCTACGCCGACCACCTGATCTACGTGCCGCGTACGCCGACGCTGCTGGCGCCGCTGGTGACCACGGTGCCGTTGCAGGTGCTGGCCGCCGAGATCGCCGCCGCCCGCGGGCACGACGTCGACCAGCCCCGGAACCTGGCCAAGTCGGTCACCGTCGAGTAGCCGATCTCGTCCACGGTCCCTCCGCCCGCACCACGGGTGGGGGGACCGCGTCGTCTCCGGCCCGGTCATCGGCCCAGCACGATCCGGGCCATGCCGTCCAGCGCCGGGTTGTCCGGATCCCAGTAGCCGGTGTGGCCGCGCGGGGCGCTCGGGAAGCGCCGGCCGCCGAAGCCCGGCGCGCTCGGGTCGGCACCGAACCAGAGCCGCTCGCCGGGCCCGTCGAGGACGGCGAGCGCCGGGCCGAGTGGCGTACCCGCGAGCAGCGCGCGGCGGGCCAGCTCGTCCGGTGGACGGGCCAGCCGGATCACGTCGTCCGGCGCGGTCGACGACCAGACCTGACCGACGGGCATCCGCAGCTCGGCGGCGTGGTCCACGCCGACTCCGGGCGAACCGACGAAGACCAGCGCGTCGGCGCTCAACCCGTGGTCGCGGGCGGCGGCACCGACCACGAGCGAGCCGTAGCTGTGCCCGAGCACCGTCTGCCGGGCCGGCGGGCCCTCGTGCGCGGCCCGCAGCCCGTCCTGGAAGCGGTGCAGCGCCGGGCCGGCCTCCTCGGCCTGCCGGGTACCCGCCGCCTCGGTGAGGAAGTCCGGCGCGTCGTAGTCCAGCCAGAGCACCGCCGCCGCCTCCTCGCCCGGCCCGAGTGCCGCGCAGCGCTGCAACACCCGGGCCGCGCGGCCCAGCTCGCCCGGCGCGTCGGCGAGGTCCGAGGTCATGCCCGGGACGTACGTGAGCACCGAGGCGGCGCGGTCCGGGTTGCCGAGCGCCACCACCGCGCGGCCGTCGCCGGCCGGGTCGAGCCCCAGCAGGTACGCCCGGGGCGCCCCGCCCTCGGCCAGCCGCTCGGCCAGCCCGTCCAGCCCGCGCAGCGCCGCCTCGACAGCGGCGAGCCGGA
The DNA here is from genome assembly GCF_049538395.1 of Micromonospora sp. AB353. NCBI lineage: Bacteria > Bacillati > Actinomycetota > Actinomycetes > Micromonosporales > Micromonosporaceae > Micromonospora > Micromonospora sp. AB353. Next base: position 25,676 of record NZ_JBMVFV010000080.1, read on the forward strand.
CCCGGCGGGACGCTTCCAACGGCCCGGCCGGGAGCGGGTGCAGCAGCGCGAGCCGCCGGACGAGCAACCGCTCCCGCCGGTCACCGAGCAGCAGCCGGTTGGCCTGGTCCCGGGCGGCTGCCGGTACGCCGTCGAGACGCCCGATCCGGCCCGGTTCCCGCCCGACCAGCCAGCGCCGCTCGGCCGCGCTGAGACCGGCCCACCAGCGGCTCACCTCGGCCGGTCCGGCACCGGGCCCGGGTCGCCAGGCGGGCGGGGCGCTGACCCAGCCGCGTACCGCAGCGGTGGTCAGGTCCGCCAGCCGGCCGGCCGCCTCAAGGTCGGCGGCACCGGCGAGCGTCAGCGCGCCCCGGATCCCGGCCCGCGCGTGGACCACCGCCGGTCCGGCCTGCGCCACCGGCCGCGCCGGGTCGGGCCGGACCGCGCCGGTGCGGTCGACGAGCAGGCCACCCGATTCGGCGCGGGCCACCGCGGCGCCGAGCCGGGCCTTCGCCGCGCCCAGCCGGGCACCGAACTCGGCGAGCACCTGGTCGACCTCGACCAGGGCGGGGAGCACGTCGGTGAGGTCGGTGCGCAGGTCCCCGATCCGCCGTTGCGCCGCCGTCGCGGCGGTACCCGACCACCCGGGACGGAGCGTGCCGATCCGGGCGGTCAGCGCGTCGGCGCGCTGCCGTACCGGCGTGGTGAGGCTCCGCCACGCCGTCCCGGCGGTGGACCAGGCGCCCGGGTCGGCGCGCCAGAGCTGCGCGTAGCCGACCGGCGTGGCCGCGTCAGCACTCCCGCCGGTCACCGGAGCACCCCGGTGAGGCGGCGCGCGGCGCGTTCGTCGACCGCCTCGTAGCCGTCCGCGCCCCGGCGCAACGCCTGCGCGGTGTCGGCCACCCGGGCGCCGAGCGCGCCGGACCAGCGCCGCACCGCCGCCTCCAACTCGGTCAGCGCCATCGCGGATCGCCAGCCTTCCGGCGTCGCCATCAGCAACGACTCCGGTGCCGCGCCCGGCCCGCGGGCCAGCCGGTACGCGTCGTCGGCCAGCTCGCGCGCCACCGATCGCAGCAGCTCCGGATCGACGTCGAACGGTTTCTCCACCACGTGCCCTCCCTCGCCCGGCGCCACCGGCCGGCTCCGGACACCGGGACGCTAGGCGGCACCCGGCGGTGGCCGCCGACCCCTGTGGACAACGCTCCGGGTTATCCACAGGGCTTGTCCGCCGACCGGTCCGAGGCGCGTGCCGCCGGTAGGGTGAGGCCGTGATCGGGGGAGCCGCGAGCGGAAGCTGAGCCGGCGCGACGAGCGGGGCGGGGTGGCATGAGACAGGTGTGGCGGGTCGCGGACGTTCGCGCGGCGGAGGCGGGCCTGATGGCCACCCTGCCACCCGGTGCGCTGATGCAGCGGGCCGCGGCCGGGCTGGCCCGCCGCTGCGCGTTGCTGCTCGCCGACCGGGGCGGCGTCTACGGCGCCCGGGTGCTGGTGCTCGCCGGGTCCGGCGACAACGGCGGCGACGCCCTCTTCGCGGGCGCGCACCTGGC
>NZ_JBMVFV010000081.1:0-26766 GCF_049538395.1 Micromonospora sp. AB353
CGCGGTGGTCACCTTGGAACCCTGCGACCACACCGGCCGCACCGGCCCCTGCAGCCACGCCCTGATCGCCGCCGGGGTGTCCCGCGTGGTGATCGCCGTGCCCGACCCCAACCCGGTCGCCTCCGGTGGTGCCGCCACGCTGCGCGCCGCCGGGGTCCAGGTCGCCCTCGGGGTACGCGCGCAGGAGGCCGAGGCCGGCAACGTGGCCTGGCTCACCTCGATGCGCCGCGGCTGGCCGTACGTGATCTGGAAGTACGCGGCCACGCTCGACGGGCGGTCCGCCGCCGCCGACGGCACCAGCATGTGGATCACCTCGGAGGCGGCCCGGGTCGACGTGCACGCGCTGCGCGGCACCGTCGACGCGGTGCTCGCCGGGGTGGGCACCGTGCTCACCGACGACCCCCGTCTGACCGCCCGCAACCTGCGCGACGGCACCCTCGCCATCCGGCAGCCGCTGCGCGTGGTGGTGGACAGCTCGGGGCGTACCCCGGCCGACGCCCGGGTCCGCGACGGCGCCGCCCGCACCTGGGTGGCGACCGCCGCGGAGGTCGGCGCCGGGCCGGACGGCCGGGTCGACCTGGCGGCGCTGCTGGCGGAGCTGCACCACCGCGGCGTGCGGGCCGCGCTGCTGGAGGGCGGGCCGACGCTGGCCGGCGCATTCCTCGCCGCCGGCCTGATCGACAGGATCGTCGGCTACGTGGCGCCGAAGCTGCTCGGCGCCGGTCCGACCGCGCTGCTCGACGCCGGCGTGAGCACCATCGCCGACGCCATCGATCTGGAGATCACCGACGTTACGCGGGTCGGTCCCGACCTGCGGATCACCGCGCTGCCCCGGAAGAGGGAGGGCTGACATGTTCACCGGCATCGTCGAGGAACTGGGCGAGATCGTCCGGAGCACCGAGACCGGCGACGACTCCGCGCTGGTCGCCATCCGCGGCCCGCTCGTCACCTCGGACGCCCGGCACGGCGACTCCATCGCCGTCAACGGTGTCTGCCTGACCGTGGTCGACGTCGACGGCGGCGTGTTCACCGCCGACGTGATGGGCGAGACGCTGCGCCGTACCGCGCTCGGCGTGCTGCGCCCCGGCGACCCGGTCAACCTGGAACGGGCCGCCGCGCTCAACAGCCGCCTCGGCGGCCACCTGGTGCAGGGCCACGTCGACGGCGTCGGCGAGATCGTCGCCCGGGAGCCCGCGGCGCAGTGGGAGACGGTGCGGTTCCGGCTGCCCGCCGGGCTGGCCCGGTACGTGGTGGAGAAGGGCTCGATCACCGTCGACGGCGTGTCCCTGACCGTCGCCGAGGCGGGCGACGACTGGTTCTCCGTCGGCCTGATCCCCACCACGCTCAAGCTCACGGTGCTCGGCACGAAGCAGGTCGGCGACCCGGTCAACCTGGAGGTCGACGTGCTGGCCAAGTACGTCGAGCGGCTGCTCGGCGACCGGGGTGCCCGGTGATGGGCCCGCTCGGCTGGCTGCTCGACGCCCAGGTGCACGTGGCCGGCTCGCCGGTGCTGGTCCGCGAGATCGTCGGCAACGTCTTCGGGCTCGGCTCGGCGCTGCTCGGGCTGCGCCGTGTGGTCTGGGCCTGGCCGGTCGGCATGATCGGCAACGCGCTGCTGCTGACCGTGTTCCTCGGCGGCGTCTTCGTCACCCCGCAGGCACACGACCTCTACGGCCAGGCCGGCCGGCAGGTCTTCTTCTTCGCCGTCAGCGTGTACGGCTGGTGGCGCTGGTCGCGGAACCGGCGCGCCGGTGGCGGGGACGAGCCGGCCGTGGTGCCGCGCTGGGCCACCTGGCCGGAGCGGCTCGGCCTGCTCGTCGCCGCCGTCGTCGGCACCGCCGCCGCCTACCCGGTGCTCGCCGCGCTCGGCTCGTGGGGGCCGCTGCCCGATGCCTGGATCCTGGTCGGCAGCCTGCTCGCCACGTACGGCATGGCCCGCGGCTGGGTCGAGTTCTGGCTGATCTGGATCGCCGTCGACGCGGTCGGCGTACCGCTGCTGCTGCGCGGCGGCTTCTACCCGTCGGCCGCCATGTACCTGGTCTACGGCGCGTTCTGCGCGGCCGGCCTGTACAGCTGGTGGCGCACCTCCCGGGCCGTCGCGACCGCGCCCGCCCCGATCCCGGCGACGTACTCGGAGGCCGTGGCATGAGCACGTTCGGTTCGATCGAGCAGGCGGTGGCGGACATCGCCGCCGGGCGTCCGGTGGTAGTGGTCGACGACGAGGACCGCGAGAACGAGGGCGACCTGATCTTCGCGGCCGAGCTGGCCACGCCGGAGCTGGTCGCGTTTATGGTCCGCTACACCTCCGGCTACATCTGCGTGCCGCTGACCGAGGACGAGTGCGACCGCCTCGACCTGCCGCCGATGCACCACACCAACCAGGACCGGCGCGGCACCGCGTACACGGTGACGGTGGACGCCCGGGAGGGCGTCAGCACCGGCATCTCGGCCGCCGACCGGTCGCACACCATCCGGCTGCTCGCCGACGCCGCCACCGGCCCGACCGACCTGGCCCGGCCCGGCCACGTGGTGCCGCTGCGCGCCCGCGCCGGCGGGGTGCTGCGCCGCCCCGGGCACACCGAGGCGGCGGTGGACCTGACCCGGATGGCCGGGCTGCGCCCGGCCGGGGTGCTCTGCGAGCTGGTGAACGACGACGGCACCATGATGCGCCTGCCGGACCTGGAGAAGTTCTGCGCCGAACACGGGCTGACGCTCGTCACCATCGCGGACCTGATCGCACACCGGCGGCGTACCGAGAAGCAGGTCGAGCTGGCTGCCGAGGCCCGGATGCCCACCCCGTACGGCGTGTTCAAGGCACTCGGCTACCGCGCCGAGCACGACCCGGCCGAGCACGTCGCGCTGGTCATGGGCGACCTCGGCGACGGGCGGGACGTGCTGGTGCGGGTGCACTCCGAGTGCCTCACCGGTGACGTGTTCGGCTCGCTGCGCTGCGACTGCGGGCCGCAGTTGCAGGCCGCGCTGGCCCGGGTCGCTCAGGAGGGTCGCGGCGTGGTCCTCTACGTGCGCGGGCACGAGGGCCGGGGCATCGGCCTGCTGCACAAGCTCCAGGCGTACCAGCTCCAGGACCAGGGCCGCGACACCGTGGACGCGAACCTCGACCTGGGCCTGCCGGCCGACGCCCGCGACTACGGCACCGGCGCGCAGATCCTCTACGACCTGGGTGTGCGGTCGATGCGGCTGCTGACGAACAACCCGGCCAAGCGGGCCGGGCTGGAGGGGTACGGCCTCACCGTGACCGGCCGGGAGGGGCTGCCCGTGCGGTCCAACCCGGAGAACGTGCGCTACCTGCGCACCAAGCGGGACCGGATGGGTCACCTGCTGGACGGACTGGACGAGGTGACCGAGGCGCCGATGGGCCGCCCGGTCGCCGGTGACGAGATCGGAGCGTAGGGCGATGGCGGGTTTCGGTGAGCCGGGCGTGACCGCGGTGGACGCCGCCGGGATGACCGTCGGCGTGGTGGCCGCCCGGTGGCACGGCGACCTGACCGACCACATGACCGAGCGGGCCGTGGCCGCCGCGCAGGCGTGCGGGGCGCGGGCCGTGGTGGCCCGGGTGGCCGGGTCGGTGGAGCTGCCGGTGGTGGCGCAGGCGATGGCCCGCCGCTTCGACGTGGTGGTCGCGCTCGGCGTGGTGGTACGCGGCGCGACGGCGCACTTCGACTACGTCTGCCAGTCGGTCACCGAGGGGCTGACCCGGGTGGCGCTGGACGAGGGCAAGCCGGTGGCGCACGGTGTGCTCACGGTCGACACCATCGAGCAGGCCCGGGATCGGGCCGGGCTGCCCGGCTCGGCCGAGGACAAGGGCTGGTCGGCGACGGTCGCGGCGCTGGACGCCGCGCTGGCCGTCCGCGCCCTCGACGCCCAGTCCGCCCACCGGGTCGGCTTCGCCTGACCCACCGGCGTTCCGGAGCGCGCGCCCAGCCCGGCGATCATGAAGTTGACGGAGACAAAAAGGACAGCGATTGCCGCCAACTTCATGATCGGCGCGTGGCGGGGAGGACGCGGGTGGACCCGGTGGGCGTGCTCACCCGGGGCGGCTGGAAGAATCGCCTTCCGTGAAGACGTTCGAGGAGTTGTTCGCCGAGCTGCAGGCCAAGGCCGCCGCCGGCACCCCGGGCTCGGGCACGGTCGAGGCGCTCGCGAAGGGCGTGCACTTCATCGGCAAGAAGGTCGTCGAGGAGGCGGCCGAGTCGTGGATGGCCGCCGAGCACGAGGGCCCGGAGCGGGCCGCCGAGGAGATCTCCCAGCTGCTCTACCAGGCGCAGGTGCTGATGCTCGCCACCGGCCTGGACCTGAAGGACGTCTACCGACATCTGTGAGTGCCCGTCCGCTGATCATCCGATCGAACGAAGGAGCACTCCCATGCTGCGTGTCGCAGTACCCAACAAGGGCGCACTGGCCGAGAAGGCGGCCCAGATGCTGCGCGAGGCGGGCTACCGCCAGCGCACCGACCCGAAGGACCTGGTCTGCCGGGACGAGCCCAACGACATCGAGTTCTTCTACCTGCGTCCCAAGGACATCGCCACCTACGTCGGCTCCGGTGACCTGGACGTCGGCATCACCGGCCGCGACCTGCTGATCGACTCCGGCGCTCCGGCCGAGGAGGTGGTGGACCTCGCCTTCGCCCAGGCCACCTTCCGGTTCGCCGCCCGCCCGCAGGACGTGGACGACGTCCGGGATCTGGGCGGGCACCGGATCGCCACCGCGTACCCGGGTCTGGTCGAGCGGCACCTGGCCGAGCTGGGCGTCAAGGCCGACGTGATCCGCCTGGACGGCGCGGTGGAGAACGCCATCCGCCTCGGCGTGGCCGACGTGGTCGCCGACGTGGTGGAGACCGGCGCGACGCTGCGCCAGGCCGGCCTGGTGGTGTTCGGCGAGCCGCTGCTGCGCTCCTCGGCGGTGCTGGTCCGCCGCGCGGGTGCGCCCGGCGGCCCCCAGCAGGAGCAGTTGCAGCGCCGGCTGCACGGCGTCCTGGTGGCCCGGCGCTACGTGATGCTCGCCTACGACGTGCCGGCCGGCCTGCTCGACCGGGCCAGCTCGCTGACCCCCGGCATCGAGTCGCCGACGGTCTCGCCGCTGCACCGGGAGGGCTGGGTCGCGGTGCAGGCGATGGTGCTCCGCGACGACGTGCACCGGATCATGGACGAGCTGTACGAGCTGGGCGCCCGCGCAATCCTGGTCACCAACATCCACGCCTGCCGGCTGTGAGGCCGCTGCCGCTCCCGGCCGCGCTCGCGGTGGTCGTCCTGGGTGGCGTGGCGTCGGCCGCCCAGGGCGCGGTGAACGCCGAGATGGGGGAGCGGACCGGCGCCCCGGTCCTCGGCGCCGTCGTCAACAACCTCGGCGGCTGCCTGCTGGTGCTGGCCGGGATCGTGGCGCTGCCGTCGATGCGCGCCGGGCTGGCTGGGCTGCGCCGCTCCGGGCTGCCCTGGTGGGCGTACCTCGGCGGGGTGGGCGGCGCGGTGATCGTGCTGGTCGCGCCGGTGGTGGTGCCGGTGCTCGGGGTGGCGGTGTTCACGATCGCCCAGGTGGCCGGTGGCAGCCTCGGCGGCCTCGCGGTGGACCGGGCCGGGCTGGCCGCGACCGGCCGGATGCCGCTCACAGTGCCCCGGGTCGGCGGTGCGGTGCTCGGCGTCGGCGCTGTCGCGCTCGCGCAGCTCGGCCGCCCGGTCGGTGACCTGGCGGTCGGGCTGGTGCTGCTCTGCGTCCTGGGCGGGCTGGCGGTGGCGACGCAGTCCGCGCTCAACGGCCGGGTCGCCGCCACCGTGGGCCCGGCCGCCGGCCTCGCCGTCAACTTCGCGGTCAGCACCGTGGTGATCGGCGCGGTCGCGGCGCTGACCGGAGCGCTCGCGAGCCAGCCCCGCTGGCCCGGCCAGTGGTGGCTCTACGTCGGCGGCCTGCTCGGTGTCGGCATCGTGCTCTCGCTGCTGGTCGGGGTACGCGCCGCCGGGGTGCTGCGGACCGGCCTGGCGCTGGTGGCCGGGCAGCTCGGCGGCGCGCTGCTGCTGGACCTGGTCCTGCCCGGCGGCCCCGGTGTCCGGCTGCCGGTACTGGCCGGCGCCCTGCTCACGCTGCTCGCCGTGGTGGTCACCAGCCTGCGCCGGCGCGGCCCGGACCGTGTGGCGGCCGAAGGCGCTCGTGAACCGGATGGCAGACTGGTCGGGTGAGCGATTCCGTGGTGACCGTGCGACCCCGCCGCGTCCGGGTCGTCTGCTGGGTGTCGGCCGTCACGCTGTTCGTCGTGTTCAGCCTCGTCGCGACGTCGCTGACCGGCGCCACCGGCAACGGCTACGGCACGTTCCAGCGCGGCGACCAGTTCGCCATGATCGGCCTGGGTTTCTTCGGCGCGCTCGGCTTCCTGCTGTTCACCCGCCCCCGGGTGATCGCCGACGCCAAGGGCGTCCGGGTGCGCAACGTGTTCAGCTCGTACGAGCTGCCGTGGGAGGTCGTCCGCGGTGTCCGGTTCGACAGGGGCGCCCCGTGGGCCAGCCTGGAGCTGCACGACGACGACCTGCTGCCGATGGTCGCGTTGCAGGCCGCCGACAAGGAGAGCGCGGTCGAGGCGGTCCGCGCGCTGCGCCGCCTGCACCAGGCGCACCTGGCGGCGCTGTCCGCCGGCCAGTCGGCACCCCGCTGACCAGCGAGCCCGGTTTGGGCGGGCCTGGGCCGAGGGTGTAGTGTTGCGGAGTCGACCAGACTGCCCCCGTCCCTGACGCGCGGGCGGTCGAGAAGCGGAGCGCCCGCTCCCACCCGAGTCGCCGCCACGGTGGCCGGGTCCGGTCCCCGGTTTCGGGCACGTCCCGACGCCGGATGCGCGATCCTGTGATCGTGCCGACCGGTCGAGTGGGCCCTGGCATACGCCGGGGCCTTCTGCTTTCCGGGTCGGCTCCCACCCGGGAGCCCACGGAGTCGGCACCGTAGGAGACTCGACTCGAGGAGGCCCCATCAGCGTCGAACCACGCGTGAACGAGCAGATCCGGGCACGTGAGGTCCGACTGGTCGGCCCTGAGGGTGAGCAGGTGGGCATCGTCCCGCTGGAGCGCGCCCTGCAGCTGGCCGCGGACGTCGACCTGGACCTGGTCGAGGTTGCGCCGATGGCGCGCCCGCCGGTGTGCAAGCTCATGGACTTCGGCAAGTTCAAGTACGAGAGCGCACTCAAGGCGCGCGAAGCGCGGCGTAACCAGCAGCAGACCGTCATCAAGGAGATGAAGCTCCGGCCGAAGATCGACCCGCACGACTACGAGACCAAGAAGGGTCACGTGGTGCGGTTCCTCAAGGCCGGCGACAAGGTCAAGGTGACGATCATGTTCCGCGGTCGCGAGCAGAGCCGCCCGGAGCTGGGTTACCGGCTCCTGCGCCGGCTCGAGTCCGAGATCACGGACCTGGGATACGTCGAGGCCGCGCCGAAGCAGGACGGCCGAAACATGATCATGGTTCTCGCTCCGCACCGGGCCGTCAAGGCCTCCGCGGTCGCCGCCACGGCGTCCCGCGGTGGACCGCGCGACCGGGCGGCGGAGGAACCGGCCGCTCCGGCCGGCGAGACCCCGGCGGCCGGCGACACCGCAGCAGCCGGCGAGACCGGCACGACCGCTGAGACCAGCGGCCAGTAACAGGGGAGAAGACGTTCCAATGCCGAAGATGAAGAGCCACACGGGTATGGGCAAGCGGGTCAAGGTGACCGGCAAGGGCAAGATCGTTGCCCAGCAGGCCGGCCTTCGCCACAACCTGGAGAAGAAGCCCAGCACCCAGACCCGTCGGCTGACCGGCACCGTCGAGCTGGCCAAGGCCGACACCAAGCGCATCAAGAAGCTGCTCGGCCGCTGACGCGAGCCACCTGAACCGAAGAAGGAGTTGAGATGGCACGCGTCAAGCGGGCTGTGAACGCCCAGAAGAAGCGTCGTACCCTGCTGGAGACCGCGAGCGGCTACCGCGGTCAGCGCTCCCGGCTGTACCGCAAGGCCAAGGAGCAGGTGCTGCACTCGATGCAGTACTCCTACCGGGACCGCCGCGACCGCAAGGGCGACTTCCGGCAGCTCTGGATCCAGCGGATCAACGCCGGCGCCCGGGCCAACGGCCTGACCTACAACCGGCTGATCCAGGGCCTGCGCCTGGCCGGCATCGAGGTCGACCGGAAGATCCTGGCCGACATGGCCGTCAACGACGCCGCCTCGTTCGCGGCGATCGTCGAGCTGGCCCGTGCCGCCGTGGCGGCCGAGGGCACCGGTGGCGCCGCGGCTCAGGCCGCCTGACCCACCCCGTACGGCAGATCGAGGCGTCTCCCATGCAGTCACGTTCGCAGGGGAGGCGCCTCGACGCCGTTCCCGGACCGTTCACCCCGCGTACCCCCAGGGTCGTGGCGGCCCGCCGGCTGCAGCGCCGGCGCGACCGCGACCAGGCCGGCCGGTTCCTGGCCGAGGGACCGCAGGCGGTCCGGGAGGCGCTCGCCCGCACCGGCACCGTGGTCGAGCTGTTCGGCACCCCGGCGGCGCTCGACAGGTACGCCGACCTCGCCGCCGCGGCCGCCCGGGCCGACGTGCCCGTCTCCGAGGTGACCGACGACGCCCTGGCCGCGCTTGCCGAGACCGTCGCGCCGCAGGGCCTGGTGGCGGTGTGCCGGCACCTCGACGTACCCCTGGAACAGGCCGTGGCGCGCGCGCCGCGACTGGTAGCGGTGCTCGCCGGCATCCGCGACCCGGGCAATGCCGGCACCGTGTTGCGCACCGCCGACGCGGCGGGCGCGGGCGCTGTGGTCTTCGCGGGCGAGGCGGTCGACCCCTACAACGGCAAGTGCGTGCGGGCCTCCGCCGGCAGCCTCTTCCACGTCGACGTGGTGCGCGCCGCCGACCCGCTCGCCGCCGTCGAGGCGCTGCGCGCCGCCGGCCTCACGATCTTCGCCACCACCGGGTACGGCGACAGCGACCTCGACGACCTCGCCGACTCGGGACGGCTGGCCGCCCCCACCGCGTGGCTGTTCGGCTCGGAGGCGCACGGCCTGCCCGAGGAGCTGACCGGCGCCGCCGACGCCCGGGTCCGGGTGCCGCTGCACGGGCGCGCGGAGAGCCTGAACCTGGCTGCGGCCGCCGCAGTCTGCCTGTATTCTTCCGCCAGAGCACTGCGTGTCCCCCGGGGCACGCGAGAGACAGCAGGGGAGTCCGCCTCGTCATGAACGCGCCACGGCGTTCGTTTAGCCAGCCCGCCGGTGTCGGCGGGCGGCGGGCCTGACCTTCCCCCTGCACGACTCCCCACCGGCGGGCTGCGGCGAAGCCGCGCGTCCGTAGACTCGCCTAGCCACCCGTGAGGGTCGGCGCCGCCGTGAGGGAGTGCCCGTTCACCATGAGCTACCGCAACGATCCGTACGACCCGAAGCAGGTCGCCCTGCTCGACCCGGACGCCCTGGCCGGGGCCGTGGCCGACGCCGAGAAGGCGTTCGCCGAGGCCGCCGACCCGGACGCGCTCACCGCGCTGCGCCCCGCGCACCTCGGTGACCGGTCCCCGGTGTCGCTGGCCCGCCGGGAGATCGGCGCGCTGCCGCCGGCCGCGAAGGCCGACGCCGGCAAGCGGGTCAACGAGGCCCGCCGGGCCATCGAGTCCGCGTACGCCGCCCGGCAGGAGATCCTGGACCGGGAACGGGCCGCGCGGGTGCTGGTCGAGGAGCGGGTCGACGTGACCCTGCCGTACGACCGCCGGCCGCGCGGTGCCCGCCACCCGCTGAGCGTGCTGATGGAGCAGATCAGCGACCTGTTCATCGGCATGGGCTACGAGGTGGCCGAGGGCCCCGAGGTCGAGCTGGAGTGGACCAACTTCGACGCGCTCAACATCCCGGCCGACCACCCGGCGCGCGGCCTGATGGACACGTTCCACATCGCACCCGCCGACGGCTCCGCCGCGGCTTCGGCCGGCTCTGCGGGCTCGGGCCTCGTTCTCCGCACCCACACGTCGCCGGTGCAGGCGCGCACCATGCTCACCCGCAAGCCGCCGATCTACGTGGTGGTGCCCGGCCGGGTCTACCGCACCGACGAACTGGACGCCACCCACGCGCCGGTGTTCCACCAGGTCGAGGGTCTGGTGGTGGACAAGGGCATCACCATGGCGCACCTGCGCGGCACGCTCGACCACTTCGCCCGGGCCATGTTCGGCGAGGGTGCGAAGACGCGCTGGCGGCCGCACTACTTCCCGTTCACCGAGCCGTCGGCGGAGTTCGACGTCTGGTTCCCGGAGCACCGGGACGGTCCGCAGTGGGTCGAGTGGGGCGGCTGCGGCATGGTCAACCCGCGGGTGCTGCGCGCCTGCGGCATCGACCCGGAGGTCTACTCCGGATTCGCGTTCGGCATGGGCATCGACCGGACCGTGATGGTCCGGCACGGCGTCAGTGACATGCGGGACATGGCCGAGGGCGACGTGCGGTTCACCCGCGCGTTCGGCGCCTGAGCTACGGGAACGGTGGTTTAACAGTCATGCGAGTCTCTGTCAGTTGGCTGCGGGAGTACGTGGACCTGCCGGCCGATCTGCCCACCGGCGACCTGGAGCAGGCGCTGGTCGACCTCGGCATCGAGGTCGAGTCCGTGGTGGACCTGCGCGAGTCGGTCACCGGCCCGCTGGTCGTCGGCGAGGTCCTGGAGATCGAGGAGCTGACCGGCTTCAAGAAGCCGATCCGCTTCTGCCGGGTGGACGTCGGCGCCGCGAACGGCACCGGTGAGCCGCAGGAGATCGTCTGCGGTGCGCGCAACTTCGCCGTGGGCGACAAGGTGGTGGTGATCCTCCCCGGCGGGGTGCTGCCCGGCGGGTTCGCGATCGGCGCGCGCAAGACGTACGGGCGCAACTCCCACGGCATGATCTGCTCGGCGCAGGAGCTGGGGCTCGGCGACGACCACTCGGGCATCGTCGTGCTGCCCGAGGACGTCAAGGCCCAGCCCGGCGACGACGCCCGGCCCGTCGTCGGCCTGGACGACGTCGTGGTCGAGATGGAGATCACCCCGGACCGCGGGTACGCGCTGAGCGTGCGCGGCATCGCCCGGGAGCTGTCGCACGCGCTCGGCGTGCCGTTCCGCGACCCGGCCGACGCGCCGGCGCCCGGCGCGACCGCCGAGCCGGCGTACCCGGTGGAGGTCCGCGACACGGTCGGCTGCGACCGGTTCGCGGCGCGGATGGTGCGCGGCGTCGATCCGACGGTGGAGACGCCCGGCTGGATGCGGCAGCGCCTCACCGTGGCCGGGGTGCGCAGCATCTCGCTCGCCGTCGACATCACCAACTACCTGATGCTCGAACTCGGCCAGCCGATGCACGCCTTCGACGCGGACCGGATCGCCGGGACGCTCGTGGTGCGCCGCGCCGAGGCGGGGGAGAAGCTGACCACGCTGGACGGGGTGAACCGGACGCTGTCCGCCGAGGACCTGGTCATCTGCGACGCTGGGCTGCCCAACGCCCTCGCAGGCGAGGACGCCGGCGTCCCGATCTCGCTCGCCGCGGTGATGGGCGGCGAGACCAGCGAGGTGCTCGCCTCCACCACGAACGTGCTGTTCGAGGCGGCGCACTGGGATCCGGCCACCGTCGGCCGTACCGCGCGGCGGCACAAGCTGTTCAGCGAGGCGGCGAAGCGGTGGGAGCGGGGCGTCGACCCGGCGCTGCCGTTGGTCGCGCTGGACAAGGCGGTCCGGCTGCTCACCGACCTCGCCGGCGGCACCGCGGGCGACGAGGTGCTCGACATCGACCACGTGGCGCCGCGTACGCCGGTGACGCTGCCGGTGGACCTGCCGTCGCGGCGGGTCGGCGTGACGTACTCGCCGGACCGGGTGGTGGAGCTGCTGGAGCAGGTGGGCTGCACCGTCACTCGCGGCGCGGACCGGCTCGCCGAGGATCCGGGCGCCGTCGGCACGACCGGCTCGGCCGCCGGTGAGGTGCTGACCGTGACGCCGCCGAGCTGGCGGCCCGACCTGACCGACCCGGCCGACCTGGTGGAGGAGGTGGTACGCCTCGACGGCTACGACCGCGTGCCGTCGGTGCTGCCCACCGCGCCGCCCGGCCGGGGCCTGACCTGGCAGCAGCAGCGCCGCCGGGCCGTCGCCCGCTCGCTCGCCGAGCGCGGCTACGTCGAGGTGCTGGCGCAGCCGTTCGTCGCGCCGGACCTGGTCGACCAGCTCGGCCTGCCCGCCGACGACCCGCGCCGCCCCGCGGTACGGCTGGCGAACCCGCTGTCGGAGGAGGAGCCGCTGCTGCGCACCACGCTGCTCGGCCCGCTGCTCGGCATCGTCAAGCGCAACGTCGGCCGGGGTCAGCGGGACGTGGCGATCTACGAGATCGGCACGGTCTTCCACCCGCGTCCCGGCGCCGGCGCCCCGCCCGCAATGGGCGTGGACCGACGGCCCACCGACGAGGAGTTCGCCGCCGCCGACGCCGTGGTGCCCGCCCAGCCCCGGCACGTCGCGGTGGCGCTCACCGGCGAGATCGAACCGGCCGGCTGGTGGGGCGCGGGCCGCGCGGCCGGCTGGGCGGACGCGGTCGAGGCGGGCCGGGCGGTGCTCGACGCCGCCGGGATCCCCGCCGACCGGGTGACGGTACGGGCCGGGGAGCGGGCGCCCTGGCATCCGGGCCGCTGCGCCGAACTGGTGGTGGACGACGTGGTCGTCGGCCACGCCGGTGAGCTGCACCCGGCCGTGCTGGCCGCGCTGGAGCTGCCCCGGCGGACCAGCGCCATGGAGCTGGACCTGGACGCGCTGCCGGCCGCCCCCCTGGTCGCCGGGCCGACCATCTCCACGTTCCCGCCGGCCCTGATCGACGTGGCGCTGGTGGTGGACGACACGGTGCCGGCGGCCGAGGTGCGGGCGGCCCTGGTCGAGGGCGCGGGCCCGCTGCTGGAGGACGTCCGTCTGTTCGACGTCTACACCTCCGAGCAGCTCGGCGAGGGACGCAAGTCGCTGGCGTACAAGCTGACGTTCCGCGCCCCGGACCGGACCCTCGCGGGCGAAGAGGCGGTGGCGGCGCGCGACGCGGCGGTGGCGGTTGCCGCCGAACGCTTCGGCGCCACCCTGCGCGGCGCATGAAAGGAGGGGCCCCCTCTTAACGCCTCGGGTAGAGGAGGGGTCCCCTTTTAACAGCCGTCGACCGTACGGCTTACTCGTCGTCGGAAGGCAACTCGCCGAGACCTCGCAGGCCTGGCAGATCCCGGACCGTTATCCGCCGGTAGTCCGTGTCCACGAGCCGCTCAGCGCGTAGCTCGCGCAGGGCCTTCTGAATCGATGTCTCCGCCGCACCGCAGATCGTGGCGAGTTCCGGCTGGGTCAGGCGGACGTCGATGACCACACCTTCCGGACTCCGCCGACCGTGCGTCCGGCACAGCTCCGCGATCACCCGGGCCACGCGGATCTTGACGTGGTACGAGGTGAAGTCGATGCGGCGCCGGTTGGACCAGCGCAGCCGATCCGCCACCATCGCCGCGAGTTCGAGCGCGGATTCGGGGTGCTCCTTGAGGAATCGGGTGAACCGGTCTCTGGGAATGACGCTGTACCGCGTGGGACCGCAGGTGGTGATTGTGGCCGAGCGGGGTTGATCGTTCAGGGCGGACATCTCACCGACCAGGTCACCACCGACGCGCAGTGAGAGCAGCGCCGACCGACCGTCGGGGAGGCTCGCCGTCACCTTGGTCAACCCCTCCTCCAAGAGCACCAGGTGCGATTCCCGGATGCCCTCGTGGATGAGGATCTGACCGGCGGGTACCTGGCGTCGGACACCGAGACCCAGGACGATCTCCCGATCTGCGGGGCGCAGCCGCCGGAGGAAGGTCCCGTACGGCCACTCGGCCTGGGGCGGTGCCCCTCGACGCATCGACAACCCCATTCTCGCCAGCCAGCGAAGACCGTCGAAGCGTAGCCGAAGCTGAGCGGAGCGCGACGCGCGGCGTATCAGTGCGGCGGCCCCGACGTAGATCGCCACCACGGACAGCACTGCCGCCGGGTGCCAGCCCGCGTCGAGTAGTAACTCGCTGAGAACGTCGATCATGCGTCCAGTCCATCGCGGCTCCGCCTGCCGAATCCCCGACGAAGGCGGGAAGACCGGTTCCGGACATGCGCGGCGGATGCCGTACTTCTACGGGGTGCGGCTCGGGCGACCCGGATTCGATGTCCCTTGTGGTCCCGCCGTTCCGGCGGGTGAGTGACGAAGGGGCGACACCGGATGCACCATCCCGAGCGACGAATGTTGATCAGCGTGGACATGGAGCGGTACAGCCGCCGCAGCAACGTCCAGCAGTACGAGGCGCAGCAGGAGTTCCGGCGCCTCCTGCATGAGGCCGCCGCGCTGGTCGGACTGGACCGGACACAGTGGCATACCCAGCAGGCCGGTGACGGGGAATTGGCGATTCTCCCGCGGGACGCACACGAGGCGCTCATCATCGGCCGATTCGTCCCGGAGCTCAACCGACGGCTGCGTGCGTACAACGTCAGCCGGGTGCCGGCGGCGCGGATCCGGCTGCGGGTGGCCGTCCATCAGGGCCTCGTACACCTGGACGGCGCGAACGGCTTCCCGGGTTCGGCAGTCGTCCTCGTCTGCCGGCTCTGCGACTCCGCTCCGCTGAAGCGCGCTCTTGCCGCCTTCCGGGACGCCGGAGTCGCGCTCGTCGTCTCCGACGACATCTACCGGAACGTCGTCCAGGAGTACCCCGAGGAGATGCGGCCCGAGCGGTTTCGCAAGGTTCGGGTGAGCCACCCGGACAAGGGCTTCGAGGAGATCGCCTGGCTCTACGTGGTCGACGAGGACATGTCGTCGTTGCCGGTCGGTGAACCGCGAACGGTAGACCCGGCAGGCGACGTCGAACCCGACTCCCTCGGCCGTTCGGCCGAACCGCAGCATCCCGGCGACGCCGGCATCCGGATCGGCCGCCTCCAGGTCCACGGGCAGAGCGCTGTCGGCCCGAACGCGACGGCGATCGGATCGGTCGGCCGCGACGCGATCATCGATCGGGACGGGACCGGACGATGATCGCCCACGTACCCCCGCCGGAGACCGACGGTGCCCCGGTGCCGGTCCCGCCGGTCCACCCGGATGACGGCGGAGAGGCTGTACGCGCCACGATCGACGGGGCCGGCCCCGGCGCCGATCCGTCGGCTGCGGATGAGCAAGGCCTCGCGGAGGAGACGGAGGAGACGGAGGAGACGGAGGACGATCCGTCACTCGACCCGCGCGAGATCATCGGCCGGCTCTCCGCGCTGCTCGGCGCACCGGCGGGGATCGAGGTCGGGGATGTACACGTTCAGGGCCAGAACGCGACCGGGACCGGAGCCACCGCCATCGGCGCGATGCACGTCACCATGGCCGGCGTCGGGGACGGCCGGAGCTGGTCGGAGACGTTGAGTGGAGCCACAGTCCGACAGTCCGCGGACGGGTACGCGCCGGCGTCGAGCGATCAGTACCTCGACCGGCGGCTCAAGCGCCGAGGGCTGCTGTGTCTCTCCGGACCGGAAGGTACGGGCCGCTACACGGCGGCGTGTCTGGCCTCCGCCAGACGGCACGGCTACGACCGGGTGGGCCTGATCCACGTGGAGAGCCTCGGAGATCTGATCCGGACCGCCGGCATCCTCCGAGCCGGGCACGGTTACGTCCTGCCCTTGGGCGACGCGGCGATCCGGGACCTGGACGGTATGACCCTGGTCGGCGCGGCAGCTCGGGCCGAGGCGGTGGGCTGCACGGTGGTGCTCGTCGGTGATTTCCAGTCGCGGGGCCGGGAGTTCACCGACCAGATCGTCGAGCATCGGCCTCCCGGCGCTGCGGATGTCTTCCGGGCCCAACTACGGCGGCATCTGCGCGGCCGGTGCGTCGGGCGATGTGGCAACGAGTGCGTCGGAGCGTGCGTCGATCGCTATGTCGAGGACGAAGCCGTCGGGCACCCGCTGATGATCGCCTACCTGCGCGGCGATCCGCGCCCGGGCGAGGTGGTCCGCTTGGTGGAGTCCATCGCCCGCAACCCCGTGAACGGCGCGGATCTGACGCAGCGGTTGGAACGCCTGCTGCCGGGGCAGGTGCGGGAGCGGGCGGCTCGCATTCTCGACTGCTCCGACGGGCAGCACCCGTCGGAGTTCTGGGCTGCCGGCGATCGTCGTGCGTTCCGCCTGTCCTGCGCGGTACTCGCCGGCCAGCCGGTGTCGGAGGTCCACCACGCCGCACGATCGTTGACCGGTCTTGCGGCGGACGACCTGCCGCAGGCGGTCATGCCTGGCCGCGGGTCCGCGCTTGACGAGTTGATGGGGCCCGAACTTCGTCAGGCGGTGCGGGTGGTCGACGACGATCGAGTGCCGGGCGGGCGACGAGTGGAGTTCATCCCGGCCAACGACGCACTTCGCTCCAGCCTCCTGGAGGTCGCCTGGCAGGACTGGTGGCACCCGGAGCGGCTTCTGCGGTGGTGGGTTGATCTCGCCCGCAGCGACGTGCCCGGCGTCCGGCAGGCCGCAGCGGGCGCCATCGGCTGGTCGGCGAGTCTCGCGGTGCGCTCCGCGTTGCTGGCCGTGGACGAGTTGGCACGGGAACGACGCGCCGGTGTGCGTCAGACGGCGGCGATCGCTCTGGTCGCGATGGCCATGCAGCCCTCGCTGCGTCATCGGCTTCGCGCCGAGTTGGACCGCTGGGCCGACAGTGGCACGGCGCACCGCCGGGACACCGTGGCTCGGGCCTACGCTCTCGGCCTCGCTCGTCTCTGGCCCGAGAGCGCGCTGCTCCACCTGCGTCAGGTGGCGGAGGCACGGATGCAGCGCTGGCACAACTCCGTGGTCCGGGGCCTCGTGGAGGTGTACGACGCAGGGCACACCGCGGAGGTGACGGCCACGCTGGCGGAGTGGGCCGTCTCGACCCACCCGGAGGTGCGCCTGCACGCCGGCCGGGCGCTGCGGATCCTGGCCGACCGGTGGTCACCCGTGCCGCGGGAACACTGGCCCGAACTGCTCGACCTGACACGGCGCGGCACCGTCCAACTACCGGATCTGGCCACCTGCTGGGCCGCCGCGCTCGCCATCCCGGGAACCGCGTTTCGCGCCTGGCGAACGCTCGGTTTCTGGCTCAGCCGCGCGGACGGACAGCCTGAGGTGGCGATGTACTGCGGACAGCTGCTCACGGCGGTGGTGGCCGGCCGAGAGCCCCTCCGGCGTCGCTTGGACCACCAGATTCAGCACGTCTGGCAGCCCCTGATGCCCGGCAACTCCCTACTCGACGACGTACGACGACTCACGAACGAGGAACAGAGATGACCACCCCTCCCACAGCGCCTTCGAGCACCCCCTCCTCCGCTCCGGATCAGCCGGCACGCCGCTGGTGGCACACCGTCTTCCCGCCCGCCCCGTCGACCATCGCTTCCCCCGTCCCGCCTGCTCCCGTCGCCGTGTCGTTTCGTCAGGAGGTTCCGCAGCCCCTCCTGGTGCCGGCGAAAGGTGACGCCTTCGACTTCCGCCTGTACGCCGTCTACGTCTGGACGGCGCACCGGATGACGTTCGAGGAACTGCGGTTCCGGGCCGAGGGCTACCTGACGTGGGCGTGCGGCATCCTCCGGGAACAAGCGGTCGATCTGGCCCGGCGGCATGAGCCGCACCGCTCCCACGAGCTGGAGCAGGCCCTGAACGCGCATCTGTCCGGCCAGCGCTGGCCCCGGCAGGGGACAGCCCCCTCCTTCACCGCCCAGGTCCGTGTCAGCCCCGACGAGCGGGTCCGCGAGCGGCTGCGGCCGTACTGGGAGGAGCGGATCAAGTTGGAGTGTGACCACGAGCTGCAGAAGGTCAGGGCCCGCCAAGCCGATGACCTGACCCGACGGTGGTGCGCGGTGCTCCAGAATCTCGAAGGTGACCCGGTGACGATGCATGCCGCCCGGCTGACCGGGGAGCAGTTCGCCGAGGTGTTCCGTCGGTACGTGGCAGAGCGCCGGGAGACCGTGCCGGAGTTGGTGGAACTGCTCCGGGAGGCGGTCCGGGGTCACAACGACTTGAACATGGGCCCGTCGGAGTACACCCAGGCCTGGGATGCGGCACTCCGCACCTATGAGCTTCAGCACGGGCTCGTCGAGCGAGGTTGATCCTGGCCGGGCGGCCCTCCTGGGAGGGGATCGGAAGGGCCGCCCGGCCGCAGCTTCATGCAGTATGCTGCATGAACTTGCACTACTCGCCTTGCCGCTGGTAGCCTTCTCTGCATAGTCATGCGGAGGTGGGTATGGGCATTCGGGTTGCTGTGGCCGGGGCGAGCGGATACGCCGGGGGCGAACTGCTGCGCCTGCTCGCCGGTCACCCCGAGTTCGAGCTGATCGCCGCCACCGCGCACAGCCAGGCCGGCCAGCCGGTCACCGCCGTACACCCGCATCTCGCGGGCCTCGACCTGGTGTTCGCCGCGACCGAACCGGCGACCCTCGCCGACGCGGACCTGGTGTTCCTGGCCCTGCCGCACGGGCAGTCCGTGGCGCTCGCCGCGGCGCTGCCCGACACCGTCAAGGTGGTCGACCTCGGCGCGGACCACCGGCTGCGCGACGCCGGCGCCTGGTCCCGCTACTACGGCGGCGAGCACGCCGGCGCCTGGACCTACGGGCTGCCCGAGCTGCCCGGCCAGCGGGCCGAGATCGCCGCCGCGTCGCGGGTCGCCAGCACCGGCTGCTACGCGGTGGCGACCACGCTGGCGCTGGCACCGCTGATCGCCGCCGGTGCGGTACGCCCCGACGACGTGGTGGTGGTCGCCGCCTCCGGCACCTCCGGCGCGGGCCGGGCCGCCAAGGCCCACCTGCTCGGCAGCGAGGTGATGGGCGACCTGACCCCCTACAAGGTGGGCGCGCACCAGCACGTGCCGGAGATCAAGCAGGCCACCGGCGCGACCGGCATGTCCTTCACCCCGGTGCTCGCGCCGATGCCCCGGGGGATCCTGGCCACCGTCACCGCGGTGCCCACCGGCGACGCCGACCCGCGCGCGGTGCTGGCCGCCGCCTACGCCGACGCGCCGTTCGTGCACGTGCTGCCCGAGGGATCGTGGCCGCACACCGCCGCCACCGCCGGGTCGAACTCCTGCCACCTCCAGGCGACTGTCGACGTCGACTCGGGCCGGGTGATCGTGGTCAGCGCTATCGACAACCTGGGCAAGGGCGCGGCCGGCCAGGCCGTGCAGAACGCCAACCTGATGGTGGGTCTCCCCGAGACCACCGGTCTGTCCGTGTTTGGAGTGGCCCCGTGAGCGTCACCGTCCCCCGTGGGTTCCGCGCCGCAGGTGTCGCGGCCGGACTGAAGTCCTCCGGCGCCGCCGACGTCGCCCTCGTCATAAACGACGGCCCGGACGCCGGTGTGGCCGGTGTCTTCACCGCCAACCGGGTCAAGGCCGCGCCGGTGCTGTGGAGCCAGCAGGTCGTGCACGGCGGCGTCGTGCGCGCCGTGGTGCTCAACTCCGGCGGCGCGAACGCCTGCACCGGCCCGGCCGGCTTCCAGGACACCCACGCCACCGCCGAGCACACCGCCGCCGCGATCACCGCGGCGAACGCCCGGCTGATCGTCGGCGCGGGCGAGGTCGCGGTGTGCTCGACCGGCCTGATCGGCGAGCGGCTGCCGATGGGCAAACTGCTTCCCGGCGTACGCGATGCGGCGCGCGGCCTGTCCCGCGACGGCGGCCCGGCCGCCGCCGAGGCCATCATGACCACCGACACCCGGCCCAAGACGACTGTGGCGCAGGGTACGGGCTGGACCGTCGGCGGCATGGCCAAGGGCGCGGGCATGCTCGCCCCGGCCATGGCCACCATGCTCTGCGTGCTCACCACCGACGCGGTGGCCGGGCCTGATGCCCTGGACGCCGCGCTGCGCGCCGCCACCCGGATCACGTTCGACCGGATCGACTCCGACGGCTGCATGTCCACGAACGACACGGTGCTGCTGCTCGCAAGCGGCGCCTCGGGCATCGAGCCGACCGCCGAGGAGTTGACCGCCGCGGTCACCGCCGCCTGCCACGACCTGGCCCAGCAACTCCTGGCCGACGCTGAGGGCGCTACCAAGGAGGTGGCGATCGAGGTGGTCGGCGCGGCGAGCGAGGACGACGCGGTCGAGGTGGGCCGCACGGTGGCCCGCAACAACCTGGTGAAGACCGCGCTGTTCGGCAACGACCCGAACTGGGGCCGGATCCTCGCCGCGGTCGGCACCACGGCCGCCGTGTTCGAGCCGGACGGCGTGGACGTCGCGGTCAACGGCATCTGGGTGTGCCGGGGCGGCGCCGCCGCCGAGGACCGCGCCAAGGTGGACCTCACCGGCCGCGGTGTCACGGTCCGGATCGACCTGCACGCCGGCACCGACGCGGCCACCATCTGGACCAACGACCTGTCGCACGCGTACGTCCACGAGAACTCGGCTTATTCCACATGAACCTCTCCGCTGACCTCACCCGGGCCCAGGCCAAGGCCGCCACGCTGATCGAGGCGCTGCCCTGGCTGGCCCGTTTCTCCGGCGCCACGGTCGTGGTCAAGTACGGCGGCAACGCCATGGTCGACCCCGAACTTCAGCGGGCGTTCGCCGCCGACATGGTGTTCCTGCGCTACGCCGGCCTGAAGCCGGTCGTGGTGCACGGCGGCGGCCCGCAGATCTCCGCCATGCTCGGCCGCCTGGGCATCGCCAGTGAGTTCCGGGGCGGCCTGCGGGTCACCACCCCGGAGGCGATGGACGTGGTCCGGATGGTCCTGGTCGGTCAGGTCGGCCGGGAACTGGTCGGGCTGATCAACGCGCACGGCCCGTACGCGGTCGGCCTCTCCGGCGAGGACGCCGGGCTGTTCACCGCCGTGCGCCGCTCCGCGTACGTGGACGGCGAAGCGGTCGACGTGGGCCAGGTGGGCGACGTGGAGTCGGTGAACGTCTCGGCGGTGACCGACCTGATCGAGGCCGGCCGGATCCCGGTCATCTCGACAGTCGCGCCGGACGCCGACGGGGTGCTGCACAACCTCAACGCGGACACCGCCGCCGCCGCGCTGGCGGTGGCGCTGGACGCCCGCAAGCTGGTCGTGCTGACCGACGTGCCCGGCCTGTACGCCGACTGGCCCGACACGTCCAGCCTGATCAGCGAGATCACCGCGGACGACCTGGCGAAGCTGCTGCCGTCCCTGGAGTCGGGCATGGTCCCGAAGATGGAGGCCTGCCTGCGGGCGGTGCGCGGGGGAGTGCCGGCCGCGCACGTCGTCGACGGCCGGGTCGCCCACTCCACGCTGCTGGAAGTGTTCACGTCGGAGGGCTTCGGAACGATGGTGATCGACTCATGAGCACGCTCGTGCAGCGGTGGAACGCCACCATGATGGACAACTACGGCACGCCGCCGCTGGCGCTCGTCTCCGGCTCCGGCGCCGTCGTGACCGACGAGACCGGCCGGGAGTACGTCGACCTGCTCGGCGGCATCGCCGTCAACGCGCTCGGCCACGCCCACCCGGCGGTGGTGGCCGCCGTCAGCAAGCAGGTGGCGACGCTCGGGCACGTGTCCAACCTGTTCGTCGCCGAGCCGCCGGTGGCGCTGGCCGAACTGCTGCTCGCGCTGGCCGGACGCCCGGGCCGGGTCTTCTTCGCCAACTCCGGCGCGGAGGCCAACGAGGCCGCGTTCAAGCTGTCCCGGCTCACCGGCCGCCGGCACGTGGTCGCCACCCACGGCGGCTTCCACGGCCGGACCATGGGCGCGCTGGCGCTGACCGGGCAGCCCGCGAAGGCCGACCCGTTCCGCCCGCTGCCCGGCGACGTGACGCACGTGCCGTTCGGCGACGCCGCCGCGCTGGCCGAGGCCGTCACCGGCGACACCGCCATGCTGATCATCGAGCCGATCCAGGGCGAGAACGGCGTGGTCGTCCCGCCGCCCGGCTACCTGGCCGCGGCCCGGCGGATCACCGCCGCGCACGGCGCGTTGCTGGTGCTGGACGAGGTGCAGACCGGCGTCGGCCGCACCGGCCACTGGTTCGCCCACCAGGCCGACGGCGTCGAGCCGGACGTGATCACGCTCGCCAAGGGCCTCGGCGGTGGCTTGCCGCTGGGCGCCTGCCTGGCCTTCGGCCGGGCCGCCGACCTGCTCACCCCGGGCTCGCACGGCACCACGTTCGGTGGCAACCCGATCAGTTGCGCCGCCGCGCTCGCGGTCGTCTCCACGATCGCGCACGAAGGGTTGCTCGACCACGTCAAGCGCGTCGGTGAGCGGCTGCGGCGCGGCGTCGAGGCGCTCGGGCATCCGCTGGTCCGCGAGGTGCGCGGCGCCGGGCTGCTGCTCGGCATCGTGCTCGACCAGCCGGTGTCCGCCACGGCCGCCGCGGCGCTGCGCGAGGCGGGTTTCCTGGTCAACCCGGTGCAGCCGGACGTGGTCCGGCTCGCCCCGCCGTTGATCCTCACCGCGGCGCAGGCGGACGCGTTCCTCGCCGCGCTGCCGGCCGCGCTGTCCGCCGCCGCGCCGGCACCTTCCACCACCGGCACCGCCGCACCGGCCGAGGCCGCCGTGCCCGGCCCCTCCGCCGGCACCGCCGCGCCCGACGCCACGACCCCGACGGAGGCTCCCGCATGATCCGCCACTTCCTGCGCGACGACGACCTCACGCCCGCCGAGCAGGCCGCCGTGCTCGACCTCGCCGCCCGGATGAAGGCCGACCGGTACGCGCACCAGCCCCTGACCGGGCCGAAGTCGGTGGCGGTGCTGTTCGACAAGCAGAGCCTGCGTACCCGGATCTCGTTCGACGTGGGCATCGCCGAGCTGGGCGGGCACCCGCTCGTGGTGGACACCCAGGTCACCCACTTCGGCCGGGGCGAGACGCTGGCCGACGCCGGCCGGGTGCTGTCCCGCTACGTCGCCGCGATCGTGCTGCGTACCCACGGCGAAGACCGGATCGCCGAGGTCGCCGAGCACGCCACGGTGCCCGTCGTGAACGCGCTCACCGACACGTACCACCCCTGCCAGCTGCTGGCCGACCTGCTCACCGTGCGGGAGCGTTTCGGCGGCACCGCCGGGCGGATCGTGACGTACGTGGGCGACGCGGCGAACAACATGGCCCACTCGTACCTGCTGGCCGGGGCGACCGCCGGGATGCACGTGCGGATCGCCGGTCCGGAGGGGTTCCAGCCGGACCCGGAGATCGTGGCCCGCGCCGAGAAGATCGCCGCCGCCACCGGCGGGTCGGTGCAGCTGTTCACCGACCCGGTCGAGGCGGTACGCGGAGCGCACGTCGTCGCCACCGACACCTGGACGTCGATGGGGCAGGAGGACGACGGGCTGGACCGGATCACCCCGTTCCTGCCGTACCAGGTCAACGCCGCGCTGCTCGGCCACGCCGACGCCGGCGTGATCGTGCTGCACTGCCTGCCCGCCCACCGGGGCGAGGAGATCACCGACGAGGCGCTCGACGGCCCGCACAGCGCGGTGTTCGACCAGGCGGAGAATCGGCTGCACGCCCAGAAGGCGCTGCTGACGTTTCTCCTGGAGGAATCCGCATGACCGCTCCGCTGACCCGCGCCGCGCGGCACGCCCGCATTGTCGAGCTGATCCGCGACACCCCCATCCACTCGCAGACCGAGCTGGCCGACCGGCTCGCCGGGGACGGCATCCAGGTCACCCAGGCCACGCTGTCGCGGGACCTGAAGGAACTGGGAGCGGTGACCGCGCGGGGCGGCGACGGGCGCGGCGTCTACCTGATCCCGGAGGACGGGCACCGGCCGCTGCGCGACGCCGAGGGCGCACCGGCCCGGCTGGTCCGGCTGCTGCGTGAACTGCTGAACGGCGTCGACTCCAGCGGCAACATCGCGGTGCTGCGCACCCCGCCGGGCGCCGCGCAGTACCTCGCCAGCGCGCTGGACCGGGCCGGCCTGTCCGAGATCGTCGGCACCATCGCCGGCGACGACACCATCCTCGTCGTGGCCCGTGAGGCCGACGGCGGCGCCGCGCTGGGTGAGCGGCTCGCCGCGTGGGCCCGCCGCGACGACACCGCCGAAGGGGGCACCTCGTGACCGAGCGGGTCGTGCTCGCGTACTCCGGGGGCCTGGACACCTCGGTCGCGATCCCGTACCTGGCCGAGCGGACCGGCGCGGAGGTGATCGCGGTAGCCGTGGACGTCGGGCAGGGCGGAGAGGACATGGCGGTGATCCGGCAGCGCGCGCTCGACTGCGGCGCCGTCGAGTCCGAGGTGGTCGACGCCCGCGACGAGTTCGCCGCCGACTACTGCCTGCCGGCGATCCGGGCCAACGCCCTCTACATGGACCGCTACCCGCTGGTGTCCGCGCTGTCCCGGCCGCTGATCGTCAAGCACCTGGTCGCGGCGGCGCGCGCCCACGGCGGCACGATCGTGTCGCACGGCTGCACCGGCAAGGGCAACGACCAGGTCCGGTTCGAGGTCGGTCTGGCCGCCCTCGCGCCGGACCTGACGGTCGTCGCGCCGGCCCGGGACTTCGCCTGGACCCGGGACAAGGCGATCGCGTACGCCGAGGAGAAGGGGCTGCCGATCGACGTGTCGGCGAAGTCGCCGTACTCGATCGACCAGAACCTGTGGGGCCGGGCCGTGGAGACCGGCTTCCTGGAGGACATCTGGAACGCCCCGGTCGAGGACCTCTACGCGTACACCGAGGACCCGGCGTCGGAACGCGACCCGGACGACCTGGTGATCACGTTCGACGGCGGCGTACCGGTCGCGATCGACGGCGAGACGGTCACGCCCTACGAGGCGATCCGGGAGCTGAACCGGCGGGCCGGGGCGCACGGCGTGGGCCGGCTGGACATGGTCGAGGACCGGCTGGTCGGCATCAAGAGCCGCGAGGTGTACGAGGCGCCCGGCGCGCTCGCCCTGATCACCGCCCACCAGGAACTGGAGGCGGTGACAGCCGAGCGGGATCTCGCCCGGTTCAAGCGCGGCGTCGACCAGCGCTGGGCTGAACTCGTCTACGACGGGCTCTGGTTCTCGCCGCTGAAGCGCGCGCTGGACGCGTTCATCGACGACGCCCAGCGGCACGTCACCGGCGAGGTACGACTGCGCCTGCACGGCGGCCGGGCGGTCGTCACCGGCCGGCGCTCCGAGGCGAGCCTCTACGACTTCGGCCTTGCCACCTACGACACCGGCGACACGTTCGACCAGTCGCTGGCGAAGGGATTCGTACGACTGTGGGGACTGCCCAGCACGATGGCCGCACAACGGGACGCCCGGATGGGAGGGGCCTGATGGGGGGCACCACAATGGGTGGGGTGGACGACAAGAGCCTGACCGAGAACAGCGCCCCCGCCAACCGGACGAGCCTCTGGGGCGGCCGGTTCGCCGGCGGTCCCGCCGAGGCGCTCGCGCGGCTGTCGGTGAGCGTCCAGTTCGACTGGCGCCTCGCCCCGTACGACATCGCCGGTTCCCGGGCGCATGCCCGGGTCCTCGCCGGCGCCGGCCTGCTCGACCCGGACGAACTGGGCCGGATGCTGGCCGCACTGGACGACCTGGAGGCGGCGTGCGCCTCCGGCGCGTTCCGCCCGACCGTCGACGACGAGGACGTGCACACCGCGCTGGAACGCGGCCTGCTGGAACGGCTCGGCAGCCTCGGCGGCAAGCTGCGCGCCGGCCGGTCCCGCAACGACCAGGTCGCCACCGACCTGCGGCTCTACCTGCGCGACCACGCCCGCGGCGTCGCGGCCCGGCTGGTCGAGCTGGCCGAGGCCCTCGTCGAGCAGGCGGAGCGGCACGTGGACACCGCCGCGCCGGGTATGACGCATCTGCAGCACGCCCAGCCGGTGACGTTCGGGCACTGGCTGCTGGCCCACGTGCAGCCGCTGCTGCGCGACCTGGAGCGGATGCGCGACTGGGACGAGCGGACCGCGATCAGCCCGCTCGGCGCTGGTGCGCTGGCCGGCTCGGGGCTGCCGCTGGACCCGGTGGCGGTCGCCAAGGAGCTGGGTTTCCGCACCTCGTTCGCCAACTCGATGGACGCGGTCGCGGACCGCGACTTCGTGGCCGAGTTCCTGTTCGTCACCGCCATGATCGGCGTGCACCTGTCCCGCCTCGGCGAGGAGGTGGTGCTCTGGACGTCGCAGGAGTTCGGCTGGGTCGAGCTGGACGACGCCTTCGCCACCGGCTCGTCGATCATGCCGCAGAAGAAGAACGCGGACATCGCCGAGCTGGCCCGGGGCAAGTCCGGCCGGCTGGTCGGCGGCCTGATGAGCGTGCTCACCATGCTCAAGGGCCTGCCCATGACGTACGACCGGGACATGCAGGAGGACAAGGAGCCGGCGTTCGACGCGGTCGACACGCTGGAACTGCTGCTGCCCGCGCTGGCCGGGATGATCTCCACGATGACGGTCCGGGTGGACCGGCTGGTCGCGAGCGCGCCGTCGGGTTTCTCGCTGGCCACCGAGGTCGCCGACTGGCTGGTGCGGCGCAACGTGCCGTTCCGCGACGCGCACGAGATCACCGGCAAGCTGGTGGCGCTCTGCGCGGCCCGCGACTGCGCGCTGGACGAGGTGTCCGACGCCGATCTCGCAGCGGTGAGCGAGCACCTGGACCCGTCGGTGCGTGACGTGCTGTCGGTGCGTTCGGCGCTCGCCGCGCGCATCACGCCCGGCTCCACCGGCCCCGGCCCGGTCGCCGACCAGCTCGCCGCCGCGGCGGACAAGCTGACCGGCTGGCGGGAGTGGGCCGCCGAGCGGGTCGTCCCCCGCTGACTTGCGCGGCTGGTCCGGGCCAGGCGCTCGCCCGCCCGGACCAGCCCCCGCGCCCCGCGCCCCGCGCGAGATCTTGGTACGAAATGGCCCCCATAGGGGCGCTAATCTTCCAAGATCTACAGGTGTCCTACTT
>NZ_JBMVFV010000082.1:0-25661 GCF_049538395.1 Micromonospora sp. AB353
GGCCCGGCGCCGGACGCCAGCCGGCCACCGGCAGTTCGGCGGTGGCCGCGGCGAGCGCGCCGGACGCGGCGACCGGTCCGGTGAGCATCTGCGGCTCCGGCCCCCGCACGAGCCGGCCCGGCGCCGGCCGGTCCGTCTCCGGCGCGGGCGCCTCGGCCAGCAGCTCGACCGGGATCCGTACCCGCGCCACCAGGCCCTCCCGGCCGGCGCTCAACCGCACCCGCACGCCGTGCCGGGCGCTCAGGTGGCTCACCACGAACAGGCCCATCCGTTCCGAGGCCGACACGTCGGCGGCCGGTGGCTCGGCGAGCACCGCGTTCGCCTCGGCCAGCGCCGGCGGGCTCATGCCCAGCCCTTCGTCGACGATCTGCACGAGCGCGCCCCGGCCGTCCGGCTCGACCACCACCCGTACCGCCGTGTCCGGGCGGGAGAAGGCGGTGGCGTTCTCCAGCAGCTCGGCGAACAGGTGCACCAGGTCGCCCACCGCGTGCCCGACGACGTGCAGGTCGGTCCGGTTCTCGTGACGTACCCGCTGGTACTGCTCGATCTCCGCGCTGGCGGCCAGGAGCACCGCGCCCAGGCCCACCGGACGGTTCCACCGCCGGGTCGACTCGGTGCCGGCGAGCACCAGCAGGCTCTCGTCGTTACGGCGCATGCGGGCGGCGAGGTGGTCGAGCTTGAACAGGTTCTCCAGCTGGTCCGGGTCGCTCTCCTCGCGTTCGAGGTCGTCGAGCAGCTCCAGCTGCCGCTCGACGAGGACCTGGCTGCGCCGGGCCAGGTTGACGAACATGGCGTTGACGTTGCGCCGCATCATCGCCTGCTCGACGGCGACGTCGACGGCGCTGCGGTGCACCGCCACGAACGCCTCCGCCAGCTCGCCGATCTCGTCCTGCGAGTCGACCACCGCGGGCGGTACGTCGATCGTGCCGATCGGCCGGTCCACGGTGCGCAGCCGTTGCAGCGTCAGCGGCAGGTCCACCTGTGCGATCCGCAGCGCCTGGCCGCGCAGCTGCCGCATGCCGCGCGCCACCGACCGGCCGACCAGCAGCGAGATCAGCACCGCGGACAGGAGCACCGTGGCGATCGCGCCGGCCACCAGCAGCGTGTCGCGCAGCTGGCGGGCGCTGGCGTCGTCGGCCTGGCGTACCGCGTCGGCGACGATGTCGCTCTCCAACTGGCGGAACAGATCCTGCCGCTGCTCGCTGGCCGCCCACCACTGGGTCGCGTCGAGCAGGGCCGGCTTCGCGTCGCCGCCGGGCAGCGTGCGCTCCTCCATCCGGATGGCCGCGACGAACGCCGGGTCGACCGAGGTGCGGTCGTAGCGGCGGATCTGGTCGGCGGTCGCCGCGACCCGGAAGGCGCCCAGCGCGGTGAGCTGCTGGGCCCGCAGGTCGCTGAGCGTCACCTGGTCGTCGGCCTCGTACCGGCCGGCCCGGGCGGCGGCGTAGAGCTCCGCGCGGATGCGGGAGGACAGCTCCTTGACCCGGGAGATCTGCACGTACCGCAGCACCGCCTCGGTCAGCTCCTGCCGGCCGCTGCCGGGCGTCGGCTCGGCCAGCAGGTTCAGCAGCGCCGCGACGGACCTGTGGTAGTTGCTCAGCACGGTGTCGCTGGACAGCACGGCCGGCGCCACCGCCGCCCGGATGTTCACCACCTGGTCGTACGCCTCCAGCGCCTCGGAGTAGGAGACCCGCCAGGCGGCGTCGGCGTCGGCCAGCGGCGCGGCCGCGTCCCGCAGCTCGGCCACCGCCCGGTCGGTGGCCTCCTGAAGGGGCCGGAGCGCGGCGACAGCGGCGTCCCGGTCGGCGCCGGTGCCGGCCCGGCGCAACGCGGCCAGTTCACCGGCGGTGCGGTCCCGCTCGTGCTGGAGCCGGTCCACCGCGGTGGAGATCTGCCGGCCGATCCCGACCTGCTCGGCGAAGGCGCTCAGCGTGGTGGTCTGCCCGACCAGGCCCCGGGTCTGGATGCCGGCCAGGACCAGGAACGCCAGCGAGGGGATCACCAGCACCGTGGCGAGCTTGGTGCCCATCCGCCAGTCCCGCAGCCGGAACCCGGAGCGCCGCCGGTGCGGCTGAGGGGCCGCGCCGCGAACCGGGTCGGGACCTGCGCCCACGGTTGCCTCCTCGTCCCGCCCCACCACGTCGGGGAGCGGAGTCCATCCAATCAGGCCGTCGGTCGGTGTCAACGGCCGCCCGGACGGCATGACCAGGACGGTCAGCGCCTCGGGTGGACGGTCACGCGTGCGAGGCGGCCTCGTCCGTCCGGCCGACCCCGGCGATCTCGTCCGCCTCCGCGACCCGGCCCAGCGCGATGAGCGCGGCGCCGGTCGCGCCGATCTCCGGGTTGCGTTGCCAGCACACCCGGCGGGGCGCGAGCACGTCGAGGAACGCCCCGCGCCACCACGGCGAGGCGGTCAGCGCCCCACCGCCGAGGACCACCTCCATCGGCTCGCCGACACCGGCCTCCAGCAGCGTCAGGTCGTCAGCGACCAGCCGGCACAGGCCGCTCATCAGCCCGGCCAGGATGTCGACCGCTGTGGTGCCGAAGCTCAGCCCGTGCAGCTCCCCCGAGCCCGCCGGGGCGGTGCCCGGTGGCCGGTCGCCGCCGAAACGGGGGTTGGCGCGCACCGAGGCGGCGGAACGGTCGAGCGCCATCTCCAGCTCCCGGCCCTCCGGCAGCCGCAACTCGCGCGCCGCCCAGGCGAACAGGTTGCCGCCGCTGGAGTACGCCGCGCCGGTGACCACGTGGTGGTGGTCGACCCGGTACCGCCAGAGCTGATCCGGCAGCGGTGGTGGCGCCGCGCCCGCCGGCACCGCCTGGATCATGCGGACCGCCGCCGAGGTGCCGACCGTGACCGCCGCGCGGGTCGGGTCGACGCAGCCCGAGCCGACGTTCGCGGCCGCGCCGTCGCCGACCGGCGGCGCCCACCGCGCGCCGGCCAGCTGCGGCCAGCGCCGCGCGTACGTCGCGTTCAGCCGGCCGTGCCAGCCGTCCGGGGCCAGCCGCAGCATCTGATCCGGACGTACGCCGGCCAGCTCGCACGCCTCCGGATCCCAGTCCAGGCGCCGCAGGTCGAGCAGCCCGGTGCCGGAGGCCAGCGAGATGGACATCGGCGCCTCGTCGAGCAGCGTGCCGAGCGCGTACTCGGCGAGCCCGGTGAAGCGGGCGGCCCCGTCGGCGCGCTCGCGCAGCCAGGGCAGCCGCACCGACCAGTAGCAGCGGTGCCACCACGTGCCGGTGCGCGTGTGGAAGTCGTCCGGGTCGGCCGGCCCCCTCGCGCCGGGAAGCGGCTCCGGGCGGGTGTCCAGCCAGGTCAGCACCGGCCCCGACGGTGTGCCGTCGGCGGCCAGCGGCAGCACCGAGTGCCACTGCGCGGAGGTCGCCACCAGGTCGACGTCCCGCAGGTGCCCACCGGCGGCCAGCTCGTCCACGCACTCGATCAGGCACGCCAGGTAGGCCGCGCCGTCGAGCGTTCCGCTGCCGTCGTCGCCGGTGACCAGGGGCACCCGCCGCCGGGCCAGCGCGCCCGGGCGCGGCACCGCGTCCGCGTCGAGCACCAGGCCACGCACCGAGGAGGTGCCCAGGTCCAGAGCGAGAATGTCCATCGCCGGTCAACCTACCCGGCGGGACCGGCGGCCACGCCAAGATCCGTCCCCGGTGCCGCGCGATCGGGTTCCCCGGCTCCCGCCCATCGCGTACAGTGACCGTCATGCCCGCGCACCTGTCCTGCTGGTGGCCCGCCGACCCGGCGGCCCACCCCCGCGCGTAGCTTCCCCACGCGGCCGCCCGACGAGGCGGCCGCCGGTCTCTCCCGGCATCCCGGGTCGCCTTCACCGGCGGCCACCGGCCCACCGAGGAGACCCGATGACCCGCCCGTCCGACCCGCTCGCCGCCGTCGCCGCCGGCCGCGACCCCGGCCCGTTCGCGCTCGTCCGCCGCGAGGGCGCCGACCACGTCGACCTGTTCACCGGCCCGGTACGCACCGCCGGCCTGCTCGCCGACCTGCCGCTGCCCGAGCACGGCGCCGGTGCGCACACGCTGGCCCTGGTGCCGTTCCGGCAGGTCACCGAACGCGGATTCGAGTGCGTCGACGACGGGCTGCCGCTGGAGTTCCTCACGGTCGAGGAGCACCGGCGGATACCGCTGGCCGATCTGCTCGACGATCTGCCCGACGCCGAGGTGCGCACCCGCGACGCGGGCTTCGACATCGCCGACGACGAGTACGCGGCGATCGTGGAACGGGTGCTTGCCGACGAGATCGGCCGCGGCGAGGGGGCGAACTTCGTCATCCACCGCACCATGCGCGCCACGGTGCAGGGCGACCCGCTGGCGGCGGCCCTGGCCGCGCTGCGCCGGCTGCTGCTGCGCGAGCGGGGCGCGTACTGGACGTTCCTGGTGCACACCGGCACCCGGATCCTGGTCGGCGCCAGCCCCGAGCGGCACGTCAGCGTCGCCGACGGGCTGGTCGAGATGAACCCGATCAGCGGCACGTTCCGGCACCGGGGCGAAACCGTCGACCGGGCTGAGCTGCTGCGCTTCCTGCACGAGGAGAAGGAGGTGGAGGAGCTGTACATGGTGCTCGACGAGGAGCTGAAGATGATGGCGGTGGTCGCCGAGCGCGGCGGCCAGGTGGTCGGGCCGTACCTGAAGGAGATGGCGCACCTGACGCACACCGAGTACCTGCTGGCCGGGCGCTGCTCCCGGGACGTGCGCGACGTGCTGCGGGAGACCATGTTCGCGCCGACGGTCACCGGCAGCCCGATGGAGAACGCCTGCCGGGTCATCGCCCGGCACGAGCGCGCCGGGCGGCGCTACTACGCCGGGGTGCTCGCGCTTCTGGGCCGCGACGAGCAGGGCCGGCAGACGCTGGACGCGCCGATCCTGATCCGTACCGCCGAGATCTCGCCCGAGGGCGCGCTGCGCGTGCCGGTCGGCGCCACGCTGGTCCGGCACTCCACCACCGCCGGGGAGGTGGCCGAGACGCACGCCAAGGCCGCCGGCGTGCTGGCCGCCCTCGGCCTGGGCCCGGACGCACCGCGCTCGGCCACCGAACCGGCCGTCCGGTACGCCGACGACCCGGAGGTACGCGCCGCGCTGGCCGCCCGCAACGCCCCGCTGGCCCGGTTCTGGCTGGAGCAGCGGGAACCGGGGGCGCTCGCGCTGCGCGGGCTGGCCGGACGCCGGGCGCTGATCGTCGACGGCGAGGACACGTTCACCGGCATGCTGGCCCACCAGCTCGGCGCGCTCGGCCTGGCGGTGACCCGGCGGGACTGGCCGGACCCGGGCCCGCTGGACGGCTACGACCTGGTGGTGGTCGGCCCCGGCCCGGGTGACCCGCGCGACGCGACCGCGCCGAAGATGGTGGCGCTGCGGGCGCTGCTGACCGAGCTGCTCGCGTCCGGCCGGCCGACGCTCGCGGTGTGCCTGGGCCACCAGTTGCTCGCCGGGCTGCTGGGCCTGCCGCTGCACCGCCGGGACGCGCCGTACCAGGGGTTGCCGCGGGACGTGCCGGTGTTCGGGACGACCCGGCGGGTCGGGTTCTACGCCAGCTTCACCGCCCGCGCCGACGCCGACCGGGTCGCCGGACCGTACGGCCCGGTGGAGGTGTCCCGGGATCCGGCCGACGGCGCGGTGCACGCGCTGCGCGGCGCGGGCTTCGCCGGGGTGCAGTTCCACCCGGAGTCGGTGCTCAGCCAGGACGGCACGAGGGTCCTGGCGGACCTGCTCGGGCATCTGCTCGACCGGCCGGCGCTGAGCGCGCATGGAGCGGCCGATCGCGGGTAGGGCACTGGCGACCGGTGGTCCGGGCGGGTTCGAGAGCCCCCGCCCGGCCACCGGTCGCCAGTCGGGTCAGCCGGCCATGCCCCGCTTCAGCGCGGCGCCCATGAGCACGGCCCGCTTGGCGGTCAGCGCGGTGGCGGCCAGTGCCACGTGGTCCGGGGCGACCTCGCCGTTGTTGCTGGTGTGCGAGGCGCCGTACGGGTTGCCGGCGACGAACTGGCTCGGGTCGGTGTAGCCGGGGGTCACCACGATGCCGCCCCAGTGGTAGAAGACCGTGTACAGCGACAGCAGCGTCGCCTCCTGGCCGCCGTGCGACGTGGCGGTCGAGGTGAACCCGCTGTAGACCTTGTCGGCGAGCGCGCCGGCCGCCCAGAGCGGGCCGGTGGTGTCGATGAACTGCTTGAGCTGGGCGGCGATCATGCCGTACCGGGTCGGTGAACCCATGATGATCACGTCGGCCCAGGACAGGTCGTCCGGCTGCGCCTCCATCACGTCCTGGGTCTCCAGCCGGTGCGCCTGCCAGCCGGAGTTGGAGCGGATCGCCTCGTCGGGCGCCAGCTCACGTACCTTGCGCAGACGCACCTCGGCGCCGGCCTCCCCCGCCGCCTCGACCGCCGCCTGCGCCATCTGGTAGGTGATGCCGGTCGCGCTGTAGTAGATCACCGCGACCTTGACCTGGCCATCCATCAGACGTTCCCTCCTCGTTTCGGGTCAGCTCCGGCGACTACCCGTTACTTGTCCCGTCAAACTCCGGGCGTGGCATGCTCTCCGGGTGGAGATCCGCACCGCCACGCCCGCCGACTGGCCGCTCATCTGGCCGTTCCTCCGCGAGATCGTCGCGGCCGGCGAGACGTACACCTGGCCCCGCGACGTCACGGAGGAGCAGGCCCGCAGGCTCTGGATGCCGCCGGCGCCGGCGCGGACGGTGGTCGCGGTGGCGCCGGACGGCGCGGTGCTCGGCTCGGCCAAGCTGGCGCCGAACCAGGGCGGTCCCGGCGACCACGTGGCGAACGCCTCGTTCATGGTGGCCCCGGCCGCCGCCGGGCGCGGCGTCGGCCGGGCGCTGGCCGCGTACGTGCTCGACGCGGCCCGGGCCGACGGCTACCGGGCCATGCAGTTCAACGCCGTGGTGGCGACGAACACCCGGGCCGTCGAGCTGTGGCGGTCGCTGGGCTTCGAGGTGATCGGCCGGGTGCCGGAGGGCTTCCGGCACCCCACCCGGGGGTACGTCGATCTGCTGGTCATGCACCGGCGCCTGGACTGAGCGTGGCTCAAGATTTGCGCAAGTTCCGCCGGCAATCGCTGTTCCGGTGCAGCTCACACGGGATGCTGATCGGACCGGCGCCGGCCGCAGCGGCCGCCCCCGCGCCGGGAACCTGAACGGGGGATCGCGCTGATGTCGGCAGCGCCGCCGGCGCAGCGCGATCAGGGGCCGCGCTGTCGTACCCCGGGCCTACGCTGACGCCCGTGACCGTACGCCTCAACCGCGCCGAAGCGCTCGCGCTGCGCATGACCGGCCTGCTGTTGCGCCCGCACCCCACCGCCCGCCCGCGGGGCGTCGCCGACGTGGTCGAGTGGTTCGGCGCCATGCAGGCGCAGGACGCGGCGAGCGGGCTGTGGTCGCTCGGCGTACGCCTTCCCGGCACCACCCAGGACGACGTCCGCGCGGCGCTGGAACGGCGCGAGGCCCTGCGCACCTGGCCGATGCGCGGCACCGTGCACCTGGTCCCGGCGCGCGACGCGCGGTGGATGCTGGACCTGACCGGGGCGCGGACGCTGGCCGGCATCGCCGGGCGGTGGCGGCAGCTCGGGCTGACCGTCGCCGACGGCGAACGGGCCGGTGAGGTGCTGGGTGCGGCGCTGACCGGCGGTGGCCGGCTCTCCCGCGCCGAGTGCGTGGCGGCGCTGCGCGCCGCCGGGCTGGCCACCGACGGTCAGCGCGGCTACCACCTGCTCTGGTACGCCAGCCAGCGCGGCGTCACCTGCATCGCGCCGCACGTCGGCACCGAGCAGACGTTCGCGCTGCTCGACGAGTGGGCGCCCGACCCGCACCGCCCGGAGCGCGACGAGGCGCTGGCGATGCTGGCGCACCGCTACGTGCGCGGCCACGGCCCGGTGAGCCGGCACGAGCTGGCCCGGTGGACCGGCCTGACCGTCACCGACGCGACCCGGGCCATCACGCTGGCCGGTGACCTGCTCGCCCCGGTCGAGGTCGACGGCGAGCCCGCGGTGGTCGACGCCGCGCTGCTCGACGCGCCCCGCGCGCCGGTCGACGACGTGCACACGCTGCCCGGCTTCGACGAATACCTGCTCGGCTTCAAGGACCGCTCGCTGATGCTCGACCCGGCGCACGCCGCCGCTGTGGTCCCCGGCAACAACGGGGTGTTCCGGTCGACTGTGGTGCGGGGCGGGCGCGTGGCCGGCACCTGGACGCGGACGATCGGCGCGAAGGCGGTCACGGTGACGGTGCAGCAGCTCGTGCCGTTCGACCCCGCGCTGCGCGCCCGGGTCGACGCCGCCCTGACCGCGTACGCCCGCTTCCTGGGCCTGGAGCTGCGCCACTCCTGGTGACGGCGCGGGTCCGGCCGTCGCCCTCCGGCGGGCATGCCGAGGGCCGGCGGCGCACATGCCACCGGCCCTCGGGCGCGTCCGGGATCAGTCGGCGAGCGCGCCGGCCGACCGGCCCTCGTGCAGCGTCAGGTTGCGTCCGCTGCCCGGGTCGAACAGGTGGATCTTCTCCAGGTTGAACCACACCCGGCGGGACTCGCCCTCGCGTACCGGCGACTCCGCCGACAGCCGGGTGACCAGGTTCGACCCGCCGCCGGCGAAGTCCGCGGCACCCGTGTCGGCGGCCAGCTCCTCCAGCTCGGCGGCGGTGGCCCGCTCCCCCTCGACGGTGAAGTAGACGTACTTGTCCGAGCCCATCGACTCGACGATGTCGACGGGCGCCTCGAACTCCATGCCCCGGCGGCGGGTCTCGTCGTCGATCAGCGCCGCGTCCTCGAAGTGCTCCGGGCGGATGCCGAGGATCAGCTCCTTGGGCGCGTCACCGGCCTCCAGCTCGCGGCGGATCCGGTCGCCGACCGGCACGTCACCGAGCGCGGTCCGCAGCCGGCCGTCCTCCACGACGGCGTGCACGAAGTTCATCGACGGCGAGCCGATGAACCCGGCGACGAACAGGTTGCGCGGGTGGTCGTACAGCTCCTGCGGCGGCCCGACCTGCTGCACCGCCCCGCCCCGCATGATGACCACCCGGTCGCCGAGCGTCATCGCCTCGGTCTGGTCGTGGGTGACGTAGACGGTGGTGGTGCCGAGCTGCTTCTGCAGCCGCGACACCACTGTGCGCATCTGCACCCGCAACTTGGCGTCCAGGTTCGACAGCGGCTCGTCCATCAGGAACGCCTTGGGCTGGCGGACGATCGCCCGGCCCATCGCCACCCGCTGCCGCTGGCCGCCGGACAGGTTCGCCGGCTTGCGGTCCAGCAGCGCGGTCAGCTCCAGCACCTTCGCCGCCTCGTCGACCTTCTGGTTGATGGTCTCCTTGTCCACCTTCGCCAGCCGCAGCGGGAACGCCATGTTCTCCCGCACCGTCATGTTCGGGTAGAGCGCGTACGACTGGAAGACCATCGCGATGTCGCGGTCCCGGGGCGCCTTGTCGTTGACCCGCTCGCCGCCGATGCGCAGCTCACCGGAGCTGATGTCCTCCAGCCCGGCGATCATGTTGAGCGTGGTGGACTTCCCGCAGCCGGACGGGCCGACCAGGATGACGAACTCGCCGTCGGCGATCTCCAGGTCGACGTCCTGTACGGCGGTGGTGCCGTCCGGGAACCGCTTGCTCACCTTGTCCAGCACGATGTCGGCCATTGCTACCACCTATCCCTTGACTGCGCCGGAGGTCAGACCGGAGACGATGCGGCGCTGGAAGAAGAGCACGAACAGGATGATCGGCACGGTGATCACCACGGCGGCGGCGCAGATCGCCCCGGTGGGGTCCTCGAACTGCGACTCGCCGGTGAAGAACTGCAGCGCCACCGGGACCGTGCGGGACCGCTCGGTCGAGGTGAGCGTGATCGCGAACAGGAAGTCGTTCCAGCAGAAGATGAAGACCAGGATGGCCGTGGTGAACACGCCGGGCGCGGCCAGCGGCGCGATCACCCGCCGGAACGCCTGCCCCTGGGTGGCGCCGTCCATCTTCGCCGCCTTCTCCAGATCCCACGGGATCTGCTTGAAGAACGCCGACAGCGTGTAGATCGCCAGCGGCAGCGCGAACGTGATGTACGGCAGGATCAGCCCGGGCCAGGTGTCGAACAGCCCGAGCTGCCGCTCGATCTCGAACAGCGGCGACACCAGCGACACCTGCGGGAACATCGCGATCAGCAGCGAGACGCCGACAAGCAGCTTCTTGCCCGGGAAGTCGAGCCGGGAGATCGCGTACGCGGCCATCGTCCCGAGCACCACGGCGATCGCGGTGGCGATCAGCGCGATGCCGATGGAGTTGACCAGGGCCCGGACGAACTGGTCGGTGTCGAAGATGGTCCGGTAGTTGTCCAGCGTCCACTCGCGCGGCCAGAACTTGCCGTCGGTGAGCGTGGCCGGGGTCTTGAACGACAGCGAGGCGATCCAGAGCACGGGGACCAGCGCGAAGACGACGACCACGACGTCCAGCAGGCCCCAGCGCACCTTCGCCCGCGTGGTGGTTTCCACTGCCATGTCAGCGCCTCTCCCCATCGTCGCTGCCCGGGGCAGCGGTGCCGAACAGCTTCACGAACACGAAGGCGATGATCGCCACGGTGATGAAGATCAGCACCGACATCGTGGAGCCGATGCCGAGGTTCAGGCCCCGGATCAGGTTGTTGTAGGCGAGCATCGACACCGACGACGTCTCGTTGCCGCCGTTGGTGAGCACGAAGATGTTGTCGAAGACCCGGAACGCGTCGAGCGTGCGGAACAGCAGCGCGACCAGGATGGCGGGCTTCATCACCGGCAGCATCACCTTGGTGAACCGCTGCCACGCCGTCGCGCCGTCGGTGGAGGCCGCCTTGAGCAGGTCCTCCGGCACCAGCGCCAGCCCGGCCATGAGCAGCAGCGCCATGAACGGGGTGGTCTTCCAGATCTCCGCCAGCATGATGATCGCCAGTGAGCTGGCCCGCTCGGTCAGCGGGGCGCTGCCGTCGAACAGGTTCGCCAGGTAGCCGGTGCCGGGCGTCCAGGCGTACCGCCAGGAGAACGCGGCGACCACCGTCACGATGCCGTACGGGATCAGCGCGGCGGTGCGGACGATGCCGCGGCCGACGAGCGTCCGGTGCATGATCAGCGCCAGGCCCATGCCGAGCACCAGCTCGACCGCGACGGTGACCACGGTGATCAGCGCGGTCACGCCGAACGCGGTCCACCAGAAGTCGTTCGTCAGCACGGTGACGTAGTTCTCCAGGCCGACGAACTGCCGCTCGTCGGGGAAGCGCAGGTCGAAGCGCTGCAGTGACAGCCAGACCGAGTACAGGATCGGGTACGCGGTGACCAGCACCATGACCAGCGCGGCCGGCGCGCACAGCAGCAGGCCGAGGCGCCGCTCGGCGCGCTTGTTGTCACTCAGCGGGGCGCGGGAGCCGCGCCGGGACCGCTGCTCCGGTACGGCGGTGTGCCGTCCGCCGGGCTGCTCGGCCTCGGCCTCGGCGGCGGCCTGCGCGCCGGCCGGGGTGGCGTTCACGCTCATGGCAGAACCCCCTTGGACTCCAGCGCGTCGGAGATCGCCTTGCGCAGCTCGTCGGCGGTCTGCTCGGGCCGGATCGCCGACGGCGGCGACAGGATCGCCGACATCACCGTGGAGATGCTCTGGTAGGCAGGGGTCAGCGGCCGCACCGCCGGCTCCTTCAGCTCCTCCAGGATGGTCTCCTTCATCGGGTACGCCTCGGTCATCTCCGGGTCGTCGTAGACGGCCTCGATGGTGGGCGGCACGCCGTCGTTGACGGCGGAGAACTTCTGGTTCTCGGCGTTACGCAGGCAGCGGGCCGCCTCGAACGACTCCTCCGGGTGCTTCGAGTAGGTGCTGACCGCCAGGTTGACCCCGCCGATGGTGACCTTGCTGGGGGTGCCCGGGTCGATGCCCGGCACCCGGGCCCACTTCACGTTCTTCG
Organism: Micromonospora sp. AB353; assembly: GCF_049538395.1. Lineage (NCBI taxonomy): Bacteria > Bacillati > Actinomycetota > Actinomycetes > Micromonosporales > Micromonosporaceae > Micromonospora > Micromonospora sp. AB353. Next base: position 11,916 of record NZ_JBMVFV010000082.1, read on the forward strand.
CCAGGTCGGGGTTGGCCTCCTGGAGCGCCGGATAGACGAACGGCCAGTTCACCTGGAACGCGCCCTTGCCGGACTGGAACTCCAGCCGCACCGGGTCCTCGAGCGCGTTGCTGAACGACGGCGAGGTCACGCCCGACGTGGCGAACTTCTGGAGCTGGTCGAGCGCGCGGACCGCGCCGGCGTCCATCTCCGCCTTCTTGCCGTCGTCGCTGAGGATCTTGCCGCCGGCGCTCTCGGCGAGCGTGTTGTAGAGCACCACCAGGCCCTCGTACTGGGCGCCCATGGTGAGCACCTGGTACGGCTTGCCCTGCTCCTTGAGCTGCTGGGCGGCCGAGATCATCTCGTCCCAGGTCTTCGGCGGCTGCGACACCAGGTCGGACCGGTACCAGAGCAGCTGCACGTTGGTGTTCTTGGGCGCGGCGTAGAGCTTGTCCTCGTACCGGGCGGTGTCCAGCGGGCCGGCCAGCGTGCCCTGCTCGACCTCGGCCTTGTCCTGGCCGGTCCACTCCCGGATCCACTTGGCGCTGGCGAACTCCTGGGTCCACGTGACGTCCAGGCCGAGCACGTCCATCCCGGTGTCCTGCGCGGCGAGCCGCCGTACCATCTGCACCCGCTGCTCGTCGGCCTCGCGCGGCAGCACCCGGTAGTCGATCCGGTACCGCCCCTGTGCCTGCGTGTTGCAGGTGTCGACGACCTTCTGCAGGTTCTGCTCCGGCGGGTAGTACAGGTTGATCGTGGGGACGCCGCCGTCGCCGCCGGATCCGCAGGCGGCCAGCGGGGCCACCAACGCCAGCGCGGCGGCTGCCGCCGCCGCGCGTCCGGCCGGCCGCCGTGCGGCCGTGTCGGGGACTGTCGTCATCACCCTCCCCCTCTCTTCGGCGAAGAACCGGGGGGTGACCCGTGCCCCGGTGCACGGCGATACGACCGGGGCATCGGCCCGATCGCCCGACGCCCCGGGCGTGTCGTGCGGCTGAACGTGCCCGACCTGCGACGGAGCGAAACATCACGGACATGTGACGGCGACGGCACGAACCGGGCCGGGGAGATCGACACGTCGTCCCACGTCGTGAAACGGCGAGGCTACCCAGCGTCAGCGGTCTGCACTAGCGTGGGGCTGGCTCCGTAGCCGGCGCGTCGCCGTCGACGCCGATGCGCCTCCGGCCGTCCCCCATCGCCCGCCCGATCGGTTGGTTCTGACGGGAAGTGCCGTGCGCGCGTTCCCCGGTTGGGCAGGATTCCCCCCGAGGAGGTGCCGTCGTGCAGGACACCCGCGCTCTCGCCCTGACGTTCGAGGTGAGCGGCCTGCCCCCGGTCAAGACCGAGGCCCTGTCCATCTTCGCCGCCGGGCACCGGCAGGCGACGAGGGTCCGCACCCTGCTCCAGGCCGCCTGCACGGCGGCCCAGCGCACCGGGTGGACCCCGCTGACCGGTCCGGTCGAGGTGGACCTGACCCTGCGCTGTCCGCCCGGGCACCGCACCTCCGACGCCAGCACGCTGCTGGGCGGCGTGTGCGCGGTGCTCCAGGACAAGAAACGGGTCTCCTCCATCGGCCTCGCCCACCTCGGGGTGCTGGTCGACGTCGCGCTCTGGTCCGACGACCGGCAGATCCGCCGGCTGTCGTACGTCGAGGAGCCGGCGGAGGAGTTCTCGTATCTGGTCCGGGTGTCGGCCGTACCGACGATGGTTTGACCGACGTCCGCGGTGGGGTACCGCGGACGCCGACGAAGGGAGTGCCGATGTCGGAGCCACATGTCACGCTCGACCCGAGCGGGCTCGATCCGGTGCAGCAGAAGCTGCGCGGCCCGCTGGAGGATCAGCTGACGTCGGCCCTGCAGGCGGCCGCCGACCGGGTCCGCGCCGGCTACGCCGGCGAGCCGGTGGAGGACGTCTGCCGTCGGTTGCTCGACGAGACCCGCTCCGGCCTGCACCCGGACATCGCGGCCGGCTTCCAGCCGGACATGGACGAGTTCTGCCGGGTGGCGGTGGCGATCGTGCGGGGCGAGCTGACCTGAGCCCGCGCCGGCCCGGGGATTGAGTACGCGTACCGATGGCGGGTCCGCCCGGGGCGGCGAGAATACTCCCCGTGCGAACCCGAATCATGATCGTTCTTGCCGTGCTCGGACTGACCGGGCTGATGGCGACCACCGGTTGTTCCCTGCGGCAGAGCATCTGCGGCAGCGACGAGTACCCGGTGATCGCGGTCGGCCCGCAGGGCGGCAGTTCCTGCGTGCCGGACGGCGAGGAGCCGTCGCCGCCGTACGTGCGCTACCCGGAGGGCAAGGTGCCGAAGTACGTCGACGACGAGTGGGACGTCTACTGGCGCACCCACGGCATCGACGAGAACAACAGGGTCATCGACCGCTGACGCGGGCCCGCGTCAGCTCCGCCGGACGTCGACCGAGACGACGTGGGTGCCGTCCGGGCGGTCGGCCTCCCCCAGCCGCACCGGGAGCCGGCCGCCGTCGGGCGGCCGCAGGCCGAGCCCGAAGCTGAGGTGTCCCTCGTAGTCGCCGGCCACCGCCCATCCGCGCAGCGTCGGGAAGCGGATCGCCGCCGGTGGCAGGTCCGCCGTCCCGCCGCCGCGGGCGTCGTGCGCCTGGGCCGGGTCGAACCGCACCGACAGGTACGCGGTACCGGGCAGCGTGACCGGCGCCCCGCGCCCCTCGGTCACCACCTGCGGCACGTAGGCGACCTCGTAGGACGGTGTGGGTCCGCGGAAGGCGAACGTGATCCGGCTGAACCCCTCCACCGGGTGGTCGCCGACGCCGATCGCCACCAGGACGGGCAGCGGTTCCCCGGGCGGCGGGGCGACCGGCACCCGTACCCGATGGGCCACCCGGACCGGGCCGGCGGGCACCGCCCAGCCCCAGGTGGCGTGCCAGGACCCGGCGGCCGGCTCGGCCTCGGTGGGCACCGGCGGGGTGGGCGTGGCCTCCGGCGTCCCGGTGGCGGCCGGCGCGGACGCCGCCGCGATCGTCGGGGTGGGCGCCGGGGACGCGCCGTCGTGGCCGGTCGCCGTGCAGGCCGCCGCGAACAGCACGACCAGGCCGGCGAGCAGCGGTACGCGCTGAGGAGTCATGACTCAGTGTCGCTCCGTGACCGGCTCACGCACCAGAGGCGTCCCACCCGGAATCCGTCAACCGGTGAAGGGTGCCGGACGGGTCAGGACCGGGTCCGCAACTCCCCGGTCCTGACCCCGGCCGTCCGGTTCGGTAGCGGTCTGCGCCACGGGAACCCGGCAGGCGTGGCACGACGCCTTCCGCCGGGCTCCGCGCGGCGAGCCGGTATGCCCGCACTCAGCTCCACGGTGCTCTCACCACCGGACTCCGGTGCGCCCCCGTCTCACCCCGACGAGACGTGGACGCCGGCTCAGGTTAGGCGCGTCTGCGCAGGCCGGACAAGCGATGACCGGCGACCGCGCCTGTGATTGATGTCTATGCCGAATTGCGGCATGTCGGCGTAACGGGGTCAGCCGGTTTCGCGCTGTTCGACTTCGAGACGCGGACTGCGCCCGGCCTGCCGCAGCCGCACGGTCCGGGCCGCGACGGCACCGGCGACGAGCGCCAGCGCGGCCACGTGCAGCGCCCGTACGCCCGCCGGGGCGGGGACGGCGGCGGCCGGCAGCGCGGGCATCAGCAGCGCGCCGAGGCCGGTGACCGCCAGCGCGACCCGCCAGAACACGTTCGGGTTCGCCTCCGGCGCGGATTCGGGCACGCCGCCCGCCCGCAGGGCGCGGCGGGCCTCGTGCACGGCCAGGACGACCACCAGCAGTCCGCCGCCGAGACCGGCGACGACATCCGCGAACTGGAACCAGTAGACGCCGGTCAGCGCGCGGAAGTCGGCGACGCCGAGCAGCCGGGGCAGCCGCTCGCTGTGACTGACCCGGTCCCACGCCACGTGGCTGAACGCGCCGATCAGCGCCGAGCAGACGGTCACCTGCCAGGGGTGACGCACCCGGGCCAGCGTCACGTACCAGGGCCAGCCGAACAACCGTTGCCCGGGCAGGTGCACCGCGATGCCGGCGACCACGCGACGCACCAGCCAGGCGTACACGAGGGCGACCGGCAGGCACCACCAGAGCAGGCCGCCGAGCGTGTGCGTCCGCAGGTTCAGGGCCAGCGGCGTGCCGGTGACCAGGTACCCGACGTCCGGCGCCACCGCGCCGGTGCACAGCGCCACCCCGTCGAACCAGCCCGGCCGCCACCGTTTCAGCGGCAGCACCGGCGCCAGGTGCGACGGGAAGGTCAGCGGCACGTCCCGGACGTTACCGGCCCGCTCAGAAGTGATGGACCAGGTCGGGGAACGCGGCCAGCCGGATCACCCGCTGGTCGGACGGGTCCAGCTCGTCGTGCTCCAGGACCCAGGTGTTCTCGTTCGGGATGAAGACCGCGTTCATCCCGGCGGCCCGGGCGGGCAGGATGTCCGAGCGCGGCGAGTTGCCGATCATCCAGGCCGCCGCCGGGTCGAAGGCGTGTTCGCGGGCCAGCCAGCGGTAGGTGTCGGCGTCCTTCTCCGGGACGATGTGCGCGGCCCGGAAGTGGTGCAGCAGCCCGCAGGCGTCCAGCTTGCGCTGCTGCTCCTCGCGCTCGCCCTTGGTCAGCAGCAGCAGCTCGTGCCGGCCGGCCAGGTCGTCGAGCGTCTCGGCCACGCCCGGCATCAGCTCCACCTGGTGCCCGACCAGCGCCGCGGCGAGCTGCTCGATCTCGGCGCGCTCCCGCGCGGTGGCCGGACGCTCGCGCAGCTTCTCCAGGCACTCGCCGAGACTGCGCAGGAAGACCTTGCTGCCGTAGCCGTGCGCGACGGCGTTGGCGCGCTCGATGTCGTCGAGCACCGCGCGGATCCGGGCGCGGTCCAGCGTGGGATGGTCCAGCCAGGTGAGGAAGTCGTCGATGACGCGCTCGAACAGGACGTTGTTCTCCCAGAGCGTGTCGTCGGCGTCGAAGACCAGCACGGCGGCGTCCCGGCGCGACGGCATCGTGTCCCCCTCCCCCTCGCGGACCTCGCACACCGTACTGCCCGGTCGCCGGACGGGCCACGCGGATTATCCGGTCGGCGGCCCGTTACCGGCGGCTACCCGACTGCGGAATCCCTGGTCCGACGGCATGCTTCGGCCATGACGATCTCACCCGATCATCCACCTGGACGACGGCGCCGGCGGCGCGCCGCCGTCGCGGTGGCCGCGACGCTCGCCGTCGCGGGCGCGGCGCTGCCGGGATCCCCGGCACTGGCCGTCAACGCCTCACACACCACAGTGGTCGGCACCAACCCCGTCGACTGGACGCCGCACGCGCTGGACGGCACCGTCCACCGCATCCTCCAGATCGGCAACCGCGTGTACGTCGCCGGCACGTTCACCAAGGTGCGCAACGCCGGCCAGACGGCCCAGCTGGCGATGCCCCGGCTGGTGGCGCTGGACGCGACCACCGGCCGGATCGACACCACGTTCCGGCCGCAGGTCAACGGCGCGGTCAAGGCGCTCGCCGCCGCGCCGGACGGCCGCTCGCTCTACATCGGCGGCGCGTTCACCACCGTCAACGGCACGGCGGCGTCCCGGCTGGCCCGGATCGACGCGGCCACCGGCGCCCGGGTCGCCGGTTTCACCACGCCGGCGCTGAACAACCAGGTGAACGACATGCGCCTGGCCGGCAACCGGCTGATCGTCGGCGGCGCGTTCCAGACCGTCGGCGGGGTGACCCGGCGTGCCCTGGCGGCGGTGAACGCCACCACCGGGGCGGCCGACGCGTCGGTCAACCTGAACCTGGCCGGCCCGCGCACGACCACCTCCGGTGCCACCGCGCCGGTGAAGGTCGAGGCGCTGGACGTCTCCGCCGACGGCCGGCGGCTGGTGTTCGTGGGCGGCTTCAGCAGCGTCGCGGGCGTGGCGCGGCACCAGATCGCCGTCGCCGACCTGAGCGCGGCCGGTGCCACGCTCTCCGGCTGGGCCACCGACCGCTACCAGCCGCAGTGCGCGCGGACGATGCCGGTCTACATGCGGGGCGTCGACATCTCGCCGGACGGCACCTGGTTCGCGGCGGTCACCACCGGCGGCCCGTTCCCGGGGACGCTCTGCGACACCGCGGCGCGGTTCGAGTTCGGTACCGCCACCGGCGGCAAGCAGCCGACCTGGGCCAACTACACCGGCGGCGACACGCTGCTGTCGGTGGCGGTGACCGGCGCGGCGGTCTACGTCGGCGGGCACCAGCGGTGGCTGGACAACCCGCAGGGCCGCAACTCGGCCGGTCCGGGCGCAGTGTCCCGGCCGGGCATCGGGGCGATCCACCCGACCACGGGTAAGGCGCTGCCGTGGAACCCGACGAAGGACCGGGGCGTCGGCACCCAGGAGCTGTACGCCACCGACCGTGGTCTGTGGGTCGGCAGCGACACGGTGACGGTGGCCGGCGAGTACCACGCCCGGCTGGCGTTCCTGCCGCTGCCGTGAGCGTGCGGGCGCGGCGGTACTCCCGCCGCGCCCCGCACGTCAGCGGCGCACGGTGAGGATCGGCCGCGTCAGCGGCGCAGGGTGAGGATCAGGTCGGCGACCAGCGCGGTCCAGCCCGTCTGGTGCCAGGCGCCGAGGCCGGCGCCGTTGTCGCCGTGGAAGTACTCCGGGAAGCAGATCAGGTCGCGCCAGTCCGGGTGGGTCTGGAACAGCTGCGCGGCCCCGTAGATCGGCCGCCGCCCCCAGCCGTCGCGGGTGAACAGCGAGATCAGCCGCGCGGACAGGTCGTCGGCGATCTCGTCGAGCGTGCGCTTCACCCCGGACCGGGTCGGGTACTCGACCTGCAGGTCGTCGCCGAAGAACGCGGCGTAGTCGCGCAGCGCGCTGATCAGCAGGAAGTTCGTCGGCATCCAGATCGGGCCGCGCCAGTTGGAGTTGCCGCCGAACAGGCCGCTGGTCGACTCGGCCGGCTCGTAGCCGACGCTGAACTCCTGCCCGCCGAGCGTGACGGTGAACGGCTTGTCCAGGTGGGCCCGGGACAGCGTGCGCAGCCCGTACTCGGAGAGGAACTCGTCGGTGTCGAGCATCCGGGCCAGCAGCCGCACCACCTGGTCCGGGGCGACCATCGACAGCAGTCGCTGCTGGCGGCCGTCCGGGCCGATCCGGCGGGCGCCGATCACCTCCGCGTACTCGGGGCGGTTGGTGAGGAACCAGCGCAGCCGCGCGCCCAGCTCGGGCAGGCGGCGCATGGTCCGGGCGGTCAGCCGGGTGACGGCTGCGAGCGGCAGCAGCCCGACCACCGAGCGCACCTTCAGCGGCACCTTCGTCCCGTCGGCCAGCCGCAGCACGTCGTAGAAGAACGCGTCCTCGGCGTCCCACAGCCCCTGGTGGTACGCCGCCGCCGCGATGTACGCGAAGTGCTCGAAGAACTTGGTGGCGGTGTCCACGTACGCGCGGTCGTGCTCGGCCAGCACGATCGCCATGTCGAGCAGGTTGAGCGCGTACATGGCCATCCAGCCGGTGCCGTCGGACTGCTCCAGCACCCCGGCCACCGGCAGCGCGGCCGAGCGGTCGAACGGGCCGACGTTGTCCAGCCCGAGGAAGCCGCCCTCGAAGACGTTGTTGCCGCCGGTGTCCTTGCGGTTGACCCACCAGGTGAAGTTGAGCAGCAGCTTGTGCATCACCCGGGCGAGGAACTCGTGGTCGCGGGAGCCGTCGATCTCGAAGACCTTCAGCGCCGCCCAGGCGTGCACCGGCGGGTTCACGTCCCCGAACGCCCACTCGTACGCCGGGATCTGCCCGTTGGGGTGCAGGTACCACTCGCGCAGCAGCAGAAGGATCTGCTCCTTGGCGAAGCCCGGGTCGACCCGGGCGATGGTGACGCAGTGGAAGGCGAGGTCCCAGGCCGCGTACCAGGGGTACTCCCACGGGTCCGGCATGGAGATCACGTCGAAGCTGTTCATGTGCCACCAGGCGCTGTTGCGCCCGTGCCGGCGGCCGGCCGGCGGCGGCGCGGAGCCGGGGTCGCCGGCCAGCCAGCGTTCGACGTCGAAGTGGTAGAACTGCTTGCCCCACATCAGCCCGGCGATGGCCTGGCGGGCCACCAGCGCCTCGTCGGCGGTGGCGGCGGCCGGGATGACGGTGTCGAAGAACCGGTTCGCCTCGGCCCGGCGCGCCCAGAGCACGGTGTCGAACCCGTCGCCCAGGTCGGCCGCAGCGGGCGGCGCGGCGGCCGGCGGCGGCGCGGTACGGGTCAGCCGCAGCCGGACCTGCCGCTGCTCACCGGCCGGCACGTCCAGCACGTAGTGCAGCGCGCCCTTGGTGCCGGTGCGGTCGGGGTTGACGGTGGCGGCGCCGGCCACGACGTGGTCGTTGATGCCGTCCTTCGGGTACGCCGACCGCCCCGGCAGCCCCCACAGCCGCTCGGCGTTCGTCTCGTTGTCGCACAGCAGCGGCACCGGGTCGCCGTCGCCCTCCAGCAGGATCTGGCCGAGCACCCAGTGGTCACCGACGAGGCGGGCGCCGCCCCGCGCCCCGGCCTCCTCGCCGGTCAGCTTCGGCATCCGGTCGGTGCCGGGCAGGCCCCACGCCCAGGTGTTGCGGAACCACAGCGTGGGCAGCACGTGCAGCGTCGCGTCCTCCTCGCCCCGGTTCGCCACGGTGATCAGCACGCACATGTCGGTCGGTGACGCCTTGGCGTAGTCGACTGTCACCACCCAGTACCTGTCGTCGTCGAAGATGCCGGTGTCGACCAGCTCGTACTCGGTGTCGTCCCGGCCGCGCAGCGCGTTCACCGCGACCAGCTCGTCGTACGGGAAGGCGGCCTGCGGGTAGTGGTAGCGCCAGCGCATGAAGGAGTGCGTCGGGGTGCTGTCGAGGTACCACCAGTACTCCTTGACGTCCTCCCCGTGGTTGCCGCCGTCGCCGCCGAGGCCGAACATCCGCTCCTTGAGGATCGGGTCGCGCCCGTTCCACAGCGCGAGGGCGAAGCAGAACGTCTGCCGGTCGTCGCAGACGCCCGCCATGCCGTCCTCGTTCCACCGGTACGCTCGGGACCGCGCGTGGTCGTGGGGGAAGTAGTCCCACGCCGTGCCGTGTTCGCTGTAGTCCTCCCGGACGGTCCCCCACGCCCGCTCGGACAGATAGGGGCCCCATGCGCGCCAGTCCTGCTCCCCGGCGTCGGCCTGGGCGAGCCGGTGCCGCTCGGGGTCGGGGGACGCGGAGGTCGACCGGTCGGTGATCACTGGCACATCTTCGACGCCACCGGGGTACTTCTCCACAGCGGCCATTGTCGCCGTGGCATGTCACACCTCGCTGCCGGTGGAGGAAAGTTGATCGACATCCGTTTCGGGCCGCGGGTCTGCGGCGAGCTGTCCGCCGCCGCCGCGCGGGAATGGCTGGTCACGGACGGGCGCGGCGGGTACGCCATGGGCACCGTCGCCGGTCTGCGTACCCGCCGGTACCACGGGCTGCTCGTGGTGGCCGGTGACACGCCGGCGTCCCGCAAGGTGGGACTCGTGAGCCTCGACCCGGCGGTGACGCTGCCGTCGGGGCGTCAGGTCCGCCTCGGCGCGCACGAGTGGTCCTCGGGCGTGGTCGACCCGCGCGGCTTCGAGCTGCTGGAGCACTTCGACCTGGCCGACGGGGTGCCGCGCTGGCGGTGGCGCATCGGCGACGTGGTGATCGAACGGGAGATCGCCATGACGTACGGCCGCTCCTGCGTCGCGGTGGTGCACCGGTTGATCTCCGGTGGCCCGGTGCGGCTGGACCTGGCGGCGGCCTGCACCTGGCGCGACGCGCACGGCGAGCGGCGCGCCGACGGCCCGGCGCCCCGGCTGGAACCGGCGGCCGGCGGCGCGGTGGTCGACGGCGCGTACCGCCTGGCCGGGCCGGACTGGATCCCGGAGGGGCAGTGGTGGCACGGGGTGCGCCACCGGACCGAGGCCGAGCGCGGCCTGCACCCGGACGAGGACCTCTGGTACGCGGGCCGGTTCACCGGCGCGCTCGACGAGCCGGGCGCGACGGTGTCGGTGCTGGCCTGGGCGGACGACCTGGCCGAGGAGCCGCCACCGGCGACCGCCGTGGTCGAGGCGGCCCGCCGGCGCAGCCGCGCGGTGGTGGCGGCGGCGAAGCCCGGCGACGCGGTCGAGGCGACGCTCGCGCTCGCCGCCGACGCGTTCGTGGTCCGCACCGCCACCGGCCCGGACGTGGTCGCCGGCTACCCCTGGTTCGGGGCCTGGTCGCGGGACACGATGATCTCCTACGAGGGCCTGTTCCTGTGCACGAACCGTGCCGACGAGGGCCGGGACCTGCTGCGGGCGTACGCGGCCACGCTGAACGAGGGCATGCTGGCGAACACCGCCGACACCGGCCGGGTCGAGTACAACACCGTCGACGCGACGCTGTGGTTCCTGCACGCCGTGCACCGGCACGTCACCGTCACCGGCGACACCGACCTGGGCGACGACCTGCTGCCCGCGCTGCACGGCGTGGTCGAGGCGCACGTCGCGGGCACCCGGTACGGCATCGGCGTCGACCCGGCCGACGGGCTGCTGACCCAGGGCGGCCCGCCGGACGTGGCGCTCACCTGGATGGACGCCCGGGTGTACGGGGTGCCGGTGACCCCGCGTACCGGCAAGCCGGTCGAGGTGAACGCGTTGTGGATCAACGGGCTGGCCGGGCTCGCCGAGCTGACCGAGCTGGCCGGACGCGACGCCGCCGCGCTGCACGCGCTGCACCACCGGGCCACCGCCGCGTTCCGGGAGCGCTTCCCCGCCCCGGCCGGCTGGCTGCACGACGTGGTGGACGCGCCGGCGCCCGCGTACCCGCTGGGCGGGGCCGCGCACCACGACGACGACCTGCTGCGCCCCAACCAGCTGCTCGCCTGGTCGCTGCCGCACGCGCCGCTGGAGCCGGACGAGGCCGCGCTGCGCCGGATCACCGAGGCGCTGTTCACCCCGCTCGGGCCGCGCAGTCTCGCCCCGGACTCCCCCGGCTGGACCGGCCGGCACCGGGGCGGGCCCGCCGAGCGGGACTCCGCGTACCACCAGGGCACCGTCTGGCCGTGGCTGACCGGGCCGCTGCTGGACGCGTACCGCCGGGCCGGGCTGCCCACCGACGACCTGCTGGTGGGCCTGGTGGGCCACCTCGCCGAGGACGGCCTGGGGTCGGTGAGCGAGACCGCCGACGGCGCGGCGCCGCACGCGGCCACCGGCTGCCCGTTCCAGGCGTGGTCGGTGGCCGAGCTGCTGCGCGCGCGGCGGATGCGCCGGTAACGCGTTACAGACCGGCAACCGGCGCGTCGCCGCCGGTTATCGACCCCTGGGCAGGATGGGTGCCGACCCCACCGGACACCGCGGCGACGCCGCCGCCGGGGTGGGGACGCCACAACTCAAAGGGGGCCGCGTGTCAGCTGACGCCGAAGTGATCGACATCCAGCCCGCCCGGCGCCTGCGGGTGCTGCTGCTCTCCTGGGAGTACCCGCCGGTGCTCGTCGGTGGCCTCGGCCGCCACGTCCACGCGCTGTCAGTAGCGCTCGCGGCCGCCGGGCACGAGGTCACAGTCGTCACCCGCCACGCCGATGGTGCACCCCTGGAGGAGTACGCCGAGGGCGTGCGCGTCGTCCGCGCCGCCGAGGATCCGGTCCGGTTCCCGCTCGCCACCGGCTCGCTGCTGGCCTGGACGATGGCGTTCAACCACACGCTGACCCGGGCCGCGCTGCGCGCCGCCGCCTCCGGCACCTACGACGTGATCCACGCCCACGACTGGCTCGTCGCACACACCGCAGTCACGCTGGCCGAGCACCTGGACGTGCCGCTGGTGACCACGATCCACGCCACCGAGGCGGGCCGGCACCAGGGCTGGCTGCCGGAGGAGATGAACCGCACCATCCACGGCGTCGAGCACTGGCTGAGCAACGCCTCCGGCCGGGTGATCGCCTGCTCCGGGTACATGCGCGACCAGGTGGCGCGGCTGTTCGGCGTACCGGCCGGACGCATCGACGTGGTCGCCAACGGCGTCGACGACCGGGCCTGGCGGGCCCGGCCGCACGCGGTCGCCTCCGCCCGGGCACGCTTCGCCGCGGGCGGGCCGCTCGTCGGGTACGCCGGCCGCCTGGTCTACGAGAAGGGCGTGCAGCACCTGATGCACGCCGTGCCGCACCTGGCGAAGCGGCACCCCGGCCTGCGGGTGGTGATCGCCGGGGACGGGCCGTACCGGGACGAGCTGGTCGACCAGGCGCGGCGGCTGCACCTCGGGGACACGGTCCGGTTCGCCGGTTTCATGGACGCCACCCAGCTTCCGGCGGTGCTCGCCGCCACCGACGCCACGGTGATCCCCAGCCTCTACGAGCCGTTCGGGATGATCGCGCTGGAGGCGGCGGCGGCCGGCGCGCCGCTCGCTGTGGCGCGTACCGGCGGGCTGGCCGAGATCGTCGAGCCCGGGGTGACAGGTGTGACGTTCCCGCACGGCGACCCGGACGCGCTGGCCGGCGCCGTCGACCGGCTGCTCGGCGACGAGGTGTTCGCCCGGCGGGTGGCCCGCAAGGCGCGCAGCATGGTCAGCCGGCGCTACACCTGGTCGGCGATCGCCGCCCGGACCGCCGCCGCCTACGCCACCGCCCGCCGCGACCACGACGCGTTCCAGGCCCGCCGGGCCACCGCCCTGCTGGCCGGCGACCGGTCCCCGATCGCCGTCCCGGAGGGGAACCTGCTCGCCGGCGCGGCAAGTTAGGGGAATGACGCACTGACATGCGATAGGTACCGTCCGATCCGTTGGCTATTGTGGACCACTGACCAGCGGTGAGGAGTGCGGTGCGGGAGGTAGTGATCGCGGGGCGGTACCGCCTGCTCGAACTGGTCGGCCGCGGCGGGATGGGCCAGGTCTGGCGGGCGCGCGACGAGGAGCTGCAGCGCGAGGTCGCGGTGAAGCAGGTCGTGCCGCCGAACTGGCTCGCCGAGAACGAGCAGGACGAGTTGCGCGCCCGTACGCTGCGCGAGGCGCGGACGTCCGCGCGGCTCAACCACCCCAACGTGGTGCGGGTCTACGACGTGGTCCGGGTCCAGGGCGAACCCTGGCTGATCATGGAATACGTCCCGTCGCGCTCGCTCCAGGAGATCATCGAGACCGACGGGCCGCTGCCGCCCGGCCGGGCCGCCGAGATCGGCCTGTCGGTGCTCGCCGCGCTGCGCGCCGCGCACGACGCCGGGGTGCTGCACCGGGACGTGAAGCCCGCGAACGTGCTGCTGGCCCGGGACGGGCGGGTACTGCTCACCGACTTCGGGCTGGCCGTGTTCCAGGGCGGCGACGGCGCGATGACCCGGCCCGGCCTGGTCCTCGGCTCCCCCCAGTACGTGGCTCCGGAGCGGGCCGCCGACGGCGTGTCGAGCGTCGAGGCGGACATGTGGTCGCTCGGCGCCACGCTGCACGCCGCGGTGGAGGGCCGCTCCCCGTACGCCCGCAGCACCGCGATGGCCACGCTCGCCGCGCTCGCCACCCGTCCGCCCGACCCGGCCCCGCACGCCGGCCCGCTGACGCCGGTGCTGACCGGGCTGCTGCGGCGCGACCCGCGTACCCGGCTGGGGCACCGCGAGACGGCCCGCCTGCTCGGCGTCGCCGCGGTGTCGGAGGCCGACGCGGAGGCCGCCGGATCGGCGGGCCGCGCCACCGCCCCGCCGGCCGAGCGGCCGGCCGGCGGACGCGAGGCCGACGCGGCGGGTGACGAGCCGGGGTCACCGGGGAACCCGGCGGCCCCGGGCGGCATCTACCCGGACCTGATGCCACCGGCCGCCGCCGCCCGCGCGTGGAGC
>NZ_JBMVFV010000083.1:0-24820 GCF_049538395.1 Micromonospora sp. AB353
GGAGGCGTTCGCCGAGCGCGGGTTCGACGCCGCGTCCATCCGGGCCATCGCCGCGGCGGCCGGAGTGGACCCGGCGCTCGTGCACCACTACTTCGGCGGCAAGGAGGAGCTGTTCCGGGCCGCGACGGCGTTCCCGGCCGACCCGGGACGGCTGCTGCCGGCGGTGCTCGCCGGCGGCCCGGACGCGATCGGCGAGCGGATGGTCCGGGTGTTCCTGGAGGTCTGGGACTCCCCCACCGGCACCGCCGCGGTGGCGCTGCTGCGCTCGGCCGTCAGCAACGACTGGACCGCGCGCCTGCTGCGCGAGTTCCTGGTCACGCAGGTGCTGCGGCGGGTGCTCGACCAGCTCGACGTCGACCCGGCGCAGCGCGCGCTGCGCGGCGGGCTGGTCGCCACGCAGCTCGCCGGGCTGGCCATGATGCGGTACGTGCTCCGCCTCGACGCGGTCGCCACCGCCGAGCCGGCGACGCTGGTGGCAGCCATCGGCCCGACGGTCCAGCGGTACCTCACCGGCGACATCACCTGAGCCGGGCGCGCCGGCCGGCTCAGGCGGCGGCGCGGGGGCAGAGCATCGGGTGCAGCAGGCGGGACAGCTCCGCCACGTCGGCGACCGGCCGGGGGAAGGCGAGCCGGGCCCGCCGGGTCGCGCCGGGCCGCCCGTGCGCGACCAGCAGCCCGTACCTGTCGATCCGGACCACCCGCGGGATCTGGTCGCCGGGCAGGTCCAGCCGCCGCCGCAGGTAGTCACCGACCTGCTCGGCGTGGTGGTCGGCCAGGTCGGCCAGGAGGTCGGCCTCGACCGGGTGCAGCGGGTCCGGCTCGGCCTCCGCGTACGCCTCGGGGTCGACCCGGCGCACGCGCCCGGCGCGTTCCCAGCGGGCCTCGGCCACCTCGAAGCGGTGCAGGTGGAACCGGCTGCCCACGTCGAGCAGGTCGCCGGTCGGGTCGGTGGCGGCGAAGTCGACTGCCGCGTCGCGCGCCGCGTCGCCGTCCAGCCGCGTCGCCCAGCCGGACACCCAGGCCCGGCCGAGTGAGGGCGCCCCGGCCGCGGGCGGCAGGTCGAGCACGTCGAGCACGGTGGCCACGTCGGCGTCGCCCGCCGGCGGCACGAGCGCCGCGGCGAGGTCACTGACCACGGGTACGAGCAGCAGCACCCGCCCGTCCGGGTCGACGGCGTGCCGGACCTGGTGCGGGCCGGGGTGCCGGGCCAGGTGGACGAGGGCGGGCAACCGGCCCGCGACAAGGGTTCGCACGATCTCCGCCGGGCTGGGCCGCATGCTCCCGACCTCCTCAAGATAGGTTAGGCTTACCTAATAAGCAGGCTAGACGATCGGAGACGTCGACGTGAACCACCCCCGGCCCAAGGCACGGCTCTCCCGCGCCCTCGGTATCCCGCTGACCCGCAAGTGCGTGCGGTACTTCGAGCGGCGCCCCTATCCCCCGGGCGTGCACGGCCGGTCCCGCCGCACCACCTCCGACTACCAGGTGCGGCTGCTGGAGAAGCAGCGGCTGCGCCACCAGTACAACGTCAGCGAGGCCCAGCTGCGCCGCCTGTTCGACGAGGCCGCCCGGGGCGCCGGCAAGACCGGCGAGACACTCGTCGCGCTGCTGGAGCGGCGCCTCGACGCGGTGGTGCTGCGGGCCGGGCTGGCGCGCAGCATCTACCAGGCCCGCCAGCTCGTCGCACACGGCCACATCACCGTGGACGGACGCAAGGTCGACCGGCCGTCGTACCGGCTGCGGCCCGGCCAGGTGGTCGGCGTACGCGAGCGCAGCCGCGCGCTGCCGCCGTTCCAGCTCGCCGCCGCCGGGGCGCACGCCGACGCGCAGCCCCGGCCGTACCTGTCGGCGCAGCCGGCCGAGCTGCGCGCCACGCTGGTACGCGAACCGGCCCGGCACGAGGTGCCGGTGGTCTGCGACGAACAGCTGGTGGTGGAGTTCTA
This sequence comes from Micromonospora sp. AB353, assembly GCF_049538395.1. Lineage (NCBI taxonomy): Bacteria > Bacillati > Actinomycetota > Actinomycetes > Micromonosporales > Micromonosporaceae > Micromonospora > Micromonospora sp. AB353. Next base: position 1,944 of record NZ_JBMVFV010000083.1, read on the forward strand.
CTCCCGCTGACGGCCGCTTCCGAGCAGACCCGCGAGGATCAGCGGGTCTGTTCCAGCCAGGACGCGTACAGCAGGGCGTAGACCGAGTCGGCGTCACGGACCAGCTCGTCGTGCGGGCCGCGCTGCACGATCCGGCCCCGGTCCACCACGATCACCTCGTCCGCCGCCTGCGCGGTGGACAGCCGGTGCGCGATGGCGAGCGTGGTCCGGCCCCGGGTCACCGCGTCGAGCGTCCGTTGCAGGCGGACCTCGGTGGCCGGGTCGACAGCGCTCGTCGCCTCGTCCAGCACCAGCAGGTCCGGGTCCGCGACGTACGCCCGGGCCAGCGCCACGAGCTGCCGCTCGCCGACGCTCAGCGCCTCCCCGCGCTCGCCGACCGGCGTGTCCAGCCCGGACGGCAGCCCGTCCAGCCAGTCGGAGAGGCCCAGCTCGGCGAAGGCGGCGGTGAGCCGCTCGTCGGTCAGGTCGGGGCGGGCGAAGCGGACGTTCTCCCCGACCGTGGCGTCGAACAGGAACCCGTCCTGCGGCACCATCACCACCCGGGAGCGCAGCGAGCCGAAGCGCACCTGCCGCAGGTCGACGCCGGAGAGCAGCACCGCACCCTCGGTCGGGTCCATCAGCCGGGTGAGCAGCTTGGCGAACGTGGTCTTGCCGCTCCCCGTCTCGCCCACCACCGCCACCCGGCTCTTGGCCGGAATGTCCAGCGTCACGTCGTGCAGCACCGGCGGCCCGCCCGGGTAGGCGAACGTCACGCCGGCGAACCGGGCGTCCAGCGGGCCCGCCGGCAGCGCCCGGCCCTGCTCGCCCGGGTCGGCCACGTCCGGGGAGACGTCCAGCACGTCCAGCACCCGGCGCCAGCCGGCGATCGCGTTCTGCGCCTCGTTGAGGACCTCGGTGGCGATCTGCACCGGCTGGATGAACAGCGTGACCAGGAACAGGAACGCGGTGAGCTGGCCGATCGACAGCGTGCCGTCGACGCCCAGGCTGACCCCGACCACGACCACACCGGCCAGCGCCAGCCCGGCCGCCAGCTCCCCCACCGAGCTGCCCATGATGCTGATCCGGATGGCCCGCTGCTGGGCCACCCGCTGCCCGTCGATGGCGGTGTCCAGCCGCCGCGCGGTGCGCCCGGCGATGCCGTACGCCCGGATCACCGGCGCGCCCACCACGCTCTCGCCGATCGCGCCGAGCAGCGTGCCGGTGCGCTGCCGCACCAGCCCGTACGCCCCGGCGAGCCGGCGCTGCAACTGCCGGATCACCAGCACCGCCGGCGCGAACGCGACGAGCACCACGAGCGTCAACTGCCAGGAGTACGCGAGCATCACGGCGGTCGTCACCAGCAGCTGGCCCAGGTTGACGATCAGGATCACGCCGCCCCACTGGAGGAACTGGGTGATCTGGTCGACGTCGCTGGTCACCCGGGAGACGAGCGAGCCGCGCCGCTCGGACTGCTGGTGCAGCATGGACAGGTCGTGCACGTGCCGGAACGCCCGGGTGCGCACCCCGGCCAGCGCCGTCTCGCTGACCGTGAACAGGCGGCGCATCATCAGGTAGCCGCAGGCGGTGGTGACCACCAGCACCCCGGCGGTGATCGCCACGGTGAGCGAGATGACGTTCAGGTCGAGCCCGCCGACGATGCCGTGGTCGATGCCGCGCTGCACCGCCACCGGCACGGCCACCCGGCCGATCATGTAGACCAGCGCCAGCGCCAGCGTCCCGGCGAGGCCGGTGCGCAGCTCCGGGGAGAGCGCCAGGCCGCGCCGCAGCGTCCGCCAGGTCGACTCGGTGGTCTCGGCGCTCTCCCCCGCGGTCGTACTCACCGCTCCACCTCCAGGCCGGAGGCCAGCGGCGTGACCTCGTCGTACGTCCGATTCTGCTCGCGTTCCTGCTCGGCCTGCTCGTACGCGGTGACCAGGTCGGCGTAGCCGGGCACGGTGGCCAGCAGCTCGGTGTGGGTGCCGCGGGCGACCACCCGGCCCTGCTCCACGTAGATCACCTCGTCGGCGAGCGCGATGGTGGCCCGGCGGTACGCCACCACCAGGATCGACGCCGGGGCGCTGTCGTCGGCGGGCGCGCGCAGCCCGGCCAGGATGGCCGCCTCGACGCGCGGGTCGACGGCGCTGGTGGCGTCGTCGAGCACCAGCAGCCGGGGGCGTCCGGCGAGCGCCCGGGCCAGCGTCAGCCGCTGTCGTTGCCCGCCGGACAGCGAGGTGCCCCGCTCGCCGACCATGGTGTCCAGCCTGTCCGGCAGCGCGGCCACGAAGCCGTCCGCCTCGGCCAGCCGCAGCGCCGCCCACACCTCGTCGTCACCGATGCCGGCCCGGTCGAGCGCGATGTTGGCCCGGACCGTGTCGTCGAAGACGAACGGCACCTGCGCCACCAGCGCCACCGTGCCGGCGAGCGAGGCGGCGGTCAGCTCCCGCACGTCCACGCCGTCCAGCGTGACCCGTCCGGCGCCCGGGTCGACCAGGCGCACGGCGAGCGACGCGATCGTCGACTTGCCCGCGCCGGTGGGGCCGACCAGCGCGACCGTCCTCCCGGCCGGCACGGTGAACGTGACCTCGCCGAGCACCTGCGCGCCGGGCAGGTGCGCCTCGGCCGGCTCGTACGCGAAGTGCACGTCGTCGAAGCCGAGCGTGGCGGGCTCGCGGGTGGCCGGGTCGAGCGTCGTGGTGCCGTACGGCATCTCGCCTGTCGCGTCGAGCACCCGGCGGACCCGGTCCCAGCCGGCGACGCTGCGCGGCAGCTCGGCGAGCACCCAGCCGATGGCGCGTACCGGGAAGGCCAGCACGGTGAACAGGAACGCGACGCTGACCAGCTCGGTCACGCTGATCGCGCCCTGCCGCAGCCGGATCGCGCCGACCACCAGCACGGCGAGCGTGCCGAGACTGGGCAGCGTCTCCAGCATCGGGTCGAACACGCCGCGCAGCCGGCCGACCGAGATCAGCGCGTCGCGCAGCTCACCGGCGCGCGAGGCGAAGCGGGCCGTCTCCTGGGCCTCGCGGCCCATCGTCTTGACCACCAGCGCGCCGTCGAAGCTCTCGTGCGCGATGCCGCTGACCTCGGCCCGCAGCCGCTGCGCCCGGGCCTGCCGGGGCGCCATCCGGCGGGAGTAGACGACGTTGAGCGCGAACAGCGCGGGGAACACCGCGAGGCCGACCAGGGCCAGCGCCCAGTCGGTGAAGAACAGCGAGGCCACCGCGCCGACGAGCATCACCAGCGTGCCGACCGCGAACGGCAGTGGCGCGATCGGGTACCAGGCCGCCTCCACGTCGGAGTTGGCGTTCGACAGCAGCGTGCCGGTGGAGTTGCGGTGGTGCCAGGCCAGCGGCAGGTCCAGGTAGCGGCGGGTGACCCGGCGGCGGTAGGCGGCCTGGAGCCGGTACTGCATGTAACCGGCGCCGAGGCGGCGGCCGAAGATGCCGACGACCCGCAGCACGCTGATGCCGAACAGCGCCGCCGCGGCGAGCGCCAGCGCCCCGCCGGCCACCTCGCCGCGTTCCACGGCCGGCACGACCACGTCGCCGACCACCGCGCCGACCACGTACGCGCTCGCGATCACCAGGAGGCCGAACAGCACGCTGCCGCTGACCGCGACCGCGAAGATCCGTGGCTGTTCCCGGATGGCCCGGCCGAGCACCCGTAGCCCTCTGCCGAGCACGTCCCGACTTGTCCCGCTCGCCACGCTCTCCCCCGCCGTAAGCCGCAGTTTTCTCCCCCATCCTTACCGCTCGGGGCCGCTCCCGCCGACCCGGCCCGGATATGTCCGCCGTCACGTTCCCACCGGAGCTGGGCCGACGGCGGCCGGGAACGATCCGGCGGTCCGATCCCGCCGGGCGTGGCGCGCCGATCGGCCGGGACCGGCCTACGATCGGGCCATGCCGCGGTACGCCCGAGCGGAGCGCGAGGCGCTCGCCGACCTGATGCTGGAACTGGGACCGGACGCACCGACTGTGAACGAGGGGTGGTCGACCCGTGACCTGGCGGCGCACCTGCTGGTGCGGGAGCGCCGGCCGGACGCGGCGGGCGGGATCCTGCTGCCGCCGCTGCGCGGCTACGGCGAGTCGGTCCGCAGGCGGATCGCCGCCGGGCCGTACGCCGACCTGATCGCCCGGGTGCGCCGCCCCCCGGTGTGGAGCCCGGTGAGCAACCCGCTCACCGACGAGCTGGCGAACGGGATGGAGTTCTTCATCCACCACGAGGACGTGCGACGCGCCCGCCCGGGCTGGCACCCGCGTGATCTGCCGGCCGGGCAGCAGGCGGTGCTGTGGAAGCGGGTGTCCCTGCTGGCCCGGATGGCGCTGCGGCGGTTCCCGGCCGAGGTGCTGGTGCAGGCACCGGGGTACGGCGAGCTGCGGGCCGGCGGCGGCGGCGAACGGCTGCGGCTGGTCGGCGCGCCGGGCGAGCTGGTGCTGTTCCTCACCGGCCGGCAGCGGGTGGCCCGGGTCCAGGTGGACGGCCCGGCCGACCGCGCCGAGCGCCTGCGCACCGCCGAGCTGGGACTCTGACCGAGGGTGTGCAGCCGGTCGCTCGCTGACCGTGGAAAGTGGACGGACCGGCGTCGATAGCGGTTGCGTCCTCCCGTACGCTCCTGCGCACCGGCCCGACCCCGCGGGGCGGCGGACAGGGGACGACGATGCGCGACTTCGCCCTCTCGGCACTGCACGAGCCGCCCTTTGCCTCCCGGCGCCACCCCGCCGTCGACGTGGTGGCCGCGGAGAGCGCCGCCTGGGTACGCGACTTCGGCCTGGTCAAGGATCAGGCCGGGCGCCGGCGACTGGCCGGTGCGCACGCGGCGGAGCTCGCCGCACGCGCCTGCCCCGAGGCGTCGCCGGCCGGGCTGCGGATGCTCACCGACCTGATCAACTGGCTGTTCGTGGTCGACGACGCCTGCGACGACGACGGGCTCGGCGCGACGCCCACGCTGCTGGCGCCCACGCTGGCCGCGCTGCTGGCGGTGCTCGACCGGCACGGCGACCCGGAGGCGCCCGCGCCCGCCGACGGCGGCCCGATCGCCCTCGGGCTGCACGACCTGTGCCGCCGGGCCCGCGACCGGGGCCGGCCGGCCCACCTGCTGCGCCTGGTCAGCCAGTTGCGGGAGTACCTGCTGGCGCTGCTCTGGGAGGCCGCCAACCGGGAACGCCACCGGGTGCCGGGGGTGGCCGAGTACACGCAGATGCGCCGCCACACCGGCGGCGTGCGCCCCAGCTTCACGGTGACCGACCTGGCCCGCCCGTCCGCGCCCCGGGCCGACCAGCGGGTCGCGCCGGCGCTCACCGCGCTGGACGCGCTGGCCACGGACCTGGTCTGCTGGTGCAACGACCTGTTCTCCTACGGCAAGGAGCGGGGCGCCGCTCCGGAGGCGCACAACCTGGTCACCACGATCGCGGGCGAGACCGGGCAGGACGAGACGGCGGCGCTGTACGCGGCGGCGGACCGGTTCAACACGGCCCTCGCCACGTACGCGGAGCGGGACGCGGCGCTGAGCGCGGTGGCCGACGAGGGGATGCGGGTCTTCCTGGACACCCGCCGGGACTGGATCCGGGCCACGTACGACTGGTCCTGCGCGGCCGGCCGGTACGCCTGACCGGTTCCAGCAGGCGGGACCGCCGGCGACTCGGCCGATCAGGGCTAGCCGCTGGCCGGGTGCACGCAATACCCTTCGGTAACCGCAGACCGGCGTGACCCCCGTCACGTCCCTCCACCCCTGAAGGCGGCTACAGCGATGGCTCTCGATGTACCGTACCGTTCCGTACCCGACATGTTCCTCAAGCGCGTGGCGGACTCCCCCGACCGGCACGCCTTCGCCCACCCCGCACCCGACGACTCGGGCCCGGTCTGGCTGACGTGGGAGCAGGTCGGGCAGCGCGCCAAGGCGATCGCGGCCGGGCTGCACGGGCTCGGTGTCGGCCTGGAGAACCCGGTGGCGATCCTGGCCAACACGCGCCTGGACTGGGTGCTCGCCGACTTCGGCATCATGTGCGCCGGTGGTGCCACCACCACCGTCTACCCCACCACCGAGCCCGAGGACGCGGTCTACATCATCGCCGACTCCGGCTCGAAGGTGCTGTTCGCGGAGAACCCGGCCCAGGCGGCGAAGATCGCCGGAGCGGACCTGCCCGCGCTGACCCACGTGGTCCTCTTCGACGGCACGCCCGACCCGGCGGCGGCCGTTCCGCAGCTCACCCTGGCCGAGCTGGAGGAGCGCGGCGCCGCCGCGCTGAGCGCCGAGCCGGACCTGATCGACATGCTGGTCGCCGGCATCGGCCCGGACCACCTGGCCACGCTGATCTACACCTCGGGCACCACCGGGCGCCCGAAGGGAGTGGAGCTGCTGCACGGCGGCTGGTGCTGGGAGGGCGTGGCGCAGGCCGAGCTGGGCCTGCTGCGTGTCGACGACCTGCAGTACCTGTGGCTGCCGCTGTCGCACTCGTTCGGCAAGACGCTGCTCTGCGGCGCCACCCACGTCGGCCTGCCCACGTACGTCGACGGCCGGGTGGACAAGCTCGTCGACCTGCTCGGCGTGGTGCAGCCGACGCTCATGTGCGGCGCGCCCCGGGTCTTCGAGAAGGTCTACAACAAGGCGGTCACCACCGCGCAGGGCGCCGGCGGCGCCAAGGCCAAGATCTTCGCCTGGGGCGTCGGGGTCGGCAAGGAGAAGGTCGCGCTGGAGCAGGCCGGCAAGCCGGTCCCGGCCGGGCTGCGGATGAAGTACGCGCTGGCCGAGAAGCTCGTGTTCAGCAAGCTCCAGGCCCGGCTCGGCGGCCGGATGCGGGTGCTGGTCTCCGGCGCGGCGCCGCTGAGCAAGGAGATCGCCACCTTCTTCGCCGCCGCCAACCTGCCCATCTCCGAGGGCTACGGCCTGACCGAGACCAGCGCGGGCGCGTTCGTGAACCCGCCGGACGGGCTGAAGATCGGCAGCGTGGGCCGGGCCATGGGCGACCTGGAGTGCCGGATCGACACCGACGGCGAGGTCCTGCTGCGCGGCAAGCCGGTCATGCGCGGCTACCACAACCTGCCGGAGGAGACGGCCGCCGCGTTCACCGAGGACGGCTTCTTCCGCACCGGCGACATCGGCACGCTCGACGCCGACGGCTATCTGCGCATCACCGACCGGAAGAAGGACCTGGTCAAGACGTCCGGCGGCAAGTACGTCGCGCCGTCGCACATCGAGGGCATGTTCAAGGCGGTGTGCCCGTACACCTCGCAGGCGGTGGTGATCGGGCAGGCGCGCAACTACTGCACCATGCTCGTCACGCTGGACCCGGACGCGATCAAGGGCTGGGCCGCCGGCACCCCGCTGGAGGGCAGCGACTACACCACTATCGTCACCTCGCCGCAGGCACGGGAGATGGTCGAGGGGTACGTGGCCGAGCTGAACGCCAAGCTCAACCGCTGGGAGACGATCAAGAAGGTGACGATCCTCCCCCGGGACCTGACCATCGAGGACGGCGAGGTCACGCCGTCGCTGAAGATCAAGCGCCGCAGCGTGGAGACGAACTTCGCCTCCGAGATCGACAAGATGTACGAGGGCACGCTCGCCGAGCTGTAGCCCGCACCGCCACACGACCGCGCCGGCCGTGCCCCACCGTCCCGGGGCACGGCCGTACGCCGTTCAGAGGTGCCCCCGCCGCCACCGGCTCTGCTCGGCCTCGGCGGCGATCTGCTCCTCGAGCGCGAGCCGGCGTACCCGGCGCCGGACGCCGTCCTCGCGGCGCGTCTCCCAGACGACACCGGCGCCGGTGATCACCGCGAGCACACCGAGCGCGATCAGCTCCGGGACGCGGAAGACGAACGGGCCGACCACGGCCAGCGCCACCACCGTGAGCAGCAGCGGCCGGTGCACCTCGCGCAGCGCGAGCCACCAGCACCCGGCGAGGCTGAGCAGGTGCAACGCCACCCCGCCGAAGAGGATCGCGCCCCAGAAGTCGCCCAGCGGCAGCCCCCAGGTGGGCGTGGCCGGGTCGGCGGCCTCGGCCAGCAGGTCCTTGAGGCCGAGGGCGTAGAGGATGATCCCGGCGACCATCGGCAGGTGCAGGAACGTGTAGACGTCCCTGGCCAACCGGAGCCGGGTGGCCTCGTCCCGGGCGTGGTGCAGCGCCTGTTCCAGCGCGAACGCGAGCGTGTCGAAGTACGCCCACCACAGCGCCGCGACGACCACGATGCCGAGCAGCGCCGACACCGCCACCGGCCCGGTCAGCGGCAGCCCGTGCTTCGGGCCGAAGCCGAGGGCGATGATCGACTCACCGAGCGCGACCAGCACGATCAGCGCGTGCCGTTCGGCCCAGTGCCCGGCCGAGACCACCACCCACCACTGGCGGGCGAGCGTCACCCCGCCGACGTACTCGACGAGCAGCGCCAGCGTCCAGAGCGCCAGTTGCAGGGGGATCGCGAACCGCTCCTGCGGCAGCCGCGCCGGCACGGTTCCGGCGATGACCAGCAGCACCGTGGCGGCGGCCGGGAACGCGGCGCGCAGCAGCAGCCGGCGGCGCCGGACCGGGTCGGCGCGGTCCACCCAGCCGAAGACGGTGAGCTGGGCCATCCGGATCACGAAGTAGCAGCCGGCGAAGACCAGCGGGCCGGGCAACCCACCGGGGAGGTCCTCGAACGCGCTGGGCTCGCTGAGCACCAGCAGGAACGTCGCCGCCACGGTGACGAAGCCGACCAGCGGCAGCACGCCCTGGTCGGCGCGGAAGAAGTTGCCCATCCGGGCGAAGCCGGTCCACGACCACCAGAGCAGCGCCAGCACCAGCAGGAAGCGGTAGAGGTTGGCCGGTGTGAGCTCCGAGGCGGTGAGCGTGGTGACGTTCAGGAACGCGAAGACGAAGACCAGGTCGTAGAAGAGTTCCAGCCGGGTGGTACGGGATCCCGGGGCGGCGGACCGCACGGTCCACGACCGCCGGACTCCCCTCCCGTTCCCCACCCGGGCAGTCTGCGGGCACCGGACGGGCCGGAGCCGCACTTCGGGCCGATCACCACCGGATCGGGCGGCCGGGCCGGGTCAGGCGATGACGCTCGGCTCCCGCCACTGCGGCCGGCTGGTCCGGTCCAGGTCGTAGCGGACCGCGGCGAGGCGCCCGACCGCCTCCACCAGCTCGTCGGCGGGCAGCGTGAAGGGCAGCCGCAGGAAACGTTCCAGCGTCCCGTCCAGGCCGAACCGGGGTCCGGGCGCCAGCCGTACGCCGACCTCCTCGGCCGCGCGGGCCAGCGCGCTGGAGATCGGGCCGTCCAGCTCGGCCCAGAGCGTGACGCCGCCGCTCGGTACCCGTACCCGCCAGTCGGGCAGCCGGTCGGCGAGCGCGGCGACCAGTGCGTCGCGCTGGGCGACGAGCTGGGCCCGGCGGGCCGCCACGATGGCCGGCGCCTCGGTGAGCAGGTGCACGGCGACGAGCTGGTCGAGCACCGGGCTGGCCATGTCCACCCCGACCCGGGCCGCGGCGAGCCGCTGCACCTGGGGCGCGGAGGCGCGGACCCAGCCGATCCGCAGCCCGCCCCAGTAGGGCTTGCTCATCCCGCCGATGCTGATCACCCGGGAGTGCCTGTCGAAGACGGCCACCGGCGGCGGCAGCGGGGTGTCGTCCAGCGGCAGGTCGACGAAGGACTCGTCGACCACCAGGTCGGTGCCGGCCGCGTGGGCCGCGCCGACCAGCCGTTCGCGCAGGTCGGCGGCCATCAGGTGGCCGGTCGGGTTCTGGAACTCGGGGATCACGTACGCGAGCTTCGGCCGGGTCTGCCGGAGGCTACCGAGCAGCAGTTCGGCGTCCCAGCCCTCGTCGGACAGGCCGTGCGTGGCGATCCGGGCCCGGCGGGCGGACAGCGCGGCCAGCGCGTTGGGGTAGGTGGGCGACTCGACGAGCACGCCGCCGCCGGGCGACAGGGCCAGCCGCAGCACCAGGTCCAGCGCGTGCTGGGTGCCGCTGGTGACCATGATCTGCTCCGGGCTGGTGGGCAGGCCCCGGTCGGTGTACGCGCGGGCCACCGCCTCGCGCAGCTCGATGATGCCGGTCGGGTGGTAGCCGGCGCCGCCGAGGTAGCGGGGCAGGTCCTCGGCCGCGGCCCGGGCGGCCGGGACGAGCTGCGGGGGCGCGGACAGTGCGGCCACGCCGAGGTCGATCATGTCGCGGTCGTCGAGCGGCGTCCACAGCCCGGTGCTGGCCACCCGGTGCCCGCCGGGCAGCATGGTCCAGCTCCCCGCGCCCCGGCGGCTGGCCAGGTGGCCGCTCTCCCGCAGTTCCCGGTACGCGGCGGTGACTGTGGTGCGGCTGATCCGCAGCGCCTCGGCCAGTTCCCGCTCGGCCGGCAGGCGTACCCCGAGGGGGAGCCGCCCGTCGGCGAGCAACCCGCGGACGGCGCCGGCGAGCGCGGCGTAGTCGGGGCTGCGCCGGCGGCCCGGCAGGGCGTGCCACTGGCCGAGGAGCCGCGCCAATTGGACGCCGCGCACTTGACTGGTCATAGCCACACCCCCGAAATTGGCACGCTTGAGGACCACGATTGGCCCCTAGGGTGGCATGCATGGCACAGCTTGGCAATCTCCGGCACCGGCCGGCGCGACGGCTCACCCAGCTCTACGCCGGGCTGGTCCTCTACGGCGTGAGCATGGCGCTGATGATCCGCTCGGAGCTGGGGCTCGACCCGTGGGACGTGTTCCACCAGGGGCTGGCCCGGCAGACCGGCCTGTCCTTCGGCACCGTCACCATCGCCGTCGGCGCCCTCGTGCTGCTGCTCTGGATCCCGCTGCGGCAGCGGCCCGGCCTCGGCACGGTCAGCAACGTCGTGGTGATCGGGCTGGTCGTCGACGCCACACTGGCCGTGCTGCCGCCCGGGGAGGGCATGCCGGCCCGGGTCGCGCTGCTCGTCGCCGGGATCGTCGCCAACGGTGCCGCCACCGGCCTCTACCTCGGCGCCGGGCTCGGCCCCGGCCCGCGCGACGGGCTGATGACCGGCTTCGTCGCCCGCCACCCCCGGTTCTCGGTCCGGCTGGTCCGCACCGTCATCGAGGTCACCGTGCTGGCGCTCGGCTGGCTGCTCGGCGGCACCGTCGGCCTCGGCACCGTGGCGTACGCGCTGACCATCGGCCCGCTGGCCCAGTTCTTCATCCCGGTCTTCGCGCTGCCCGCACGGCCGGCGGCCGGTGCCTACGCTACGTGAGCGCAGCCGGGCCGACCGCCACGGCCCGGTCCGACCCGCAACGCGCTGAGCTGCGACGACGCACAACCCGGAAACCAGGTGTTTCCTCCGCCGTCGCGGCCGGGCATCATTCCTGCATGGGGGAGAACGGATGGCGTTGGAGCGACGCCTGGATCTTCGTCGCGCTTGTCATCGCCAGTGGTGCCGGCCGGCACCGGCGGGCCGCCGCGACACGTCGCCCCGAAGGCGTACGGCTGGCCGACGTCCTCTCCACCGCCGATCACCTCAACCAGGCCATCCCGGAACGGCACGAGGTGGAGGGCGCGGTCCGGCGGCTGGTAGGGGCGGGCCTGGTCAGCGTCGCCGACGGCTGGTTCCGGGTCACCCCGGACGGTGAGCGGCTCTGGCGCACCCGGCCCAGCGCCGGGCTCGGCACCACAGTGGACACGGTGCAGGGCGTGCTGACCCGGCGGCACCCGCCCGCCGAGTCCGAGTGGCAGCTCGCCGAGGACGACCACGCCGCCGCCGTGCAGGAGTACGTGGTCCGGTCGATCCCGATGCCGCGCCGATCCCCCGAGGGGCACTCCGGCCGGCCGTGACCGCCGGCTCAGCGCACCGGGTGCCCCGCGCCGCGCAACGCGTCCTTGACCTCGCCGACCGTCAGTTCGCCGAAGTGGAAGACGCTCGCCGCGAGCACCGCGTCCGCCCCGGCCCCGACGGCCGGCGGGAAGTGGGCCACAGCGCCCGCGCCGCCGCTGGCGATCACCGGCACGTCGACCACCTCGCGGACCGCCTGGATCAGCGGCAGGTCGAACCCGGCCTTCGTGCCGTCGGCGTCCATCGAGTTGAGCAGGATCTCGCCCGCGCCCAGCTCGGCGCCGCGCGCCGCCCACTCGACCGCGTCCAGCCCAGTGCCCCGCCGGCCGCCGTGCGTGGTCACCTCGAAGCCGCTCGGGGTCGTGCCGCCCGGGGCGCGGCGCACGTCCAGCGAGAGCACCAGAACCTGCCGGCCGAACCGGTCGGCGATCTCGGCGATCAGCTCCGGCCGGGCGATGGCCGCGGTGTTCACCCCGACCTTGTCCGCCCCGGCGCGCAGCAGCGTGTCGACGTCGGCGACCCGGCGGACGCCACCGCCCACGGTGAGCGGGATGAAGACCGACTCGGCGGTGCGCCGCACCACGTCGAGCATGGTGCCCCGGTCGCTGGACGAGGCGGTGACGTCGAGGAAGGTCAGCTCGTCCGCGCCGGCCCGGTCGTACGCCGCCGCCAGCTCCACCGGGTCGCCGGCGTCACGCAGGTCGAGGAAGTTGACCCCCTTGACCACGCGCCCGGCGTCCACGTCCAGACACGGGATGACCCGTACCGCCACCGTCATGCCCCGAGCCTAACGAACGCGCGGGCGGTGGTGACCCGCCGGTGAGGCCGGTCACCACCGCCCGCCGTGGTGCGCGTTCCGCGCCGGTCAGAGACGGACCAGCATCTTGCCGAGGTTCTCGCCGCGCAGCAGGCCGAGGAACGCCTCCGGGGCCTGCTCGATGCCGTCGACGATCGTCTCGTCGTACGACAGCCGGCCCTCGCGCAGCCAGCCCGCCACCTCCTGCACGAACTGCTCCCGCAGGTGACCGTGGTCACCGACGAGGAAGCCGCGCAGCGTCAGCCGCTTGCCGATCACCAGCGCCAGGTTGCGCGGCGCGGCGGGCGGCTCGGTGGCGTTGTACTGCGCGATCATGCCGCAGATGGCTGCTCGGCCGTGCAGGTTCATCGCTCCGATCGCGGCCTCCAGGTGGTCGCCGCCGACGTTGTCGAAGTACACGTCGACGCCGTCCGGGGCGGCGGCCCTGAGCTGCTTGGACACCGGGCCGTCGTGGTAGTCGAAGGCGGCGTCGAAGCCCAGCGCGGTGAGCCGTTCCACCTTCGCCGCGGAACCGGCGCTGCCGATCACCCGGCCGGCGCCGCGCAGCTTCGCGATCTGGCCGACCATGCTGCCGACCGCGCCGGCCGCGCCGGAGACGAACACCGTCTCCCCCGGCTTCATCGCCGCCACGTCCAGCAACCCGGCGTACGCGGTCAGCCCGGTCATGCCGAGCACGCCCAGGTACGCGGTGACCGGCGCCAGGCCGGGATCGACCTTGCGCACGCCCTTGGCGTCCACCAGCGCGTACTCGCGCCAGCCGAGCCCGTGCAGCACGGTGTCGCCGGGCTTGACGCCACCGGCCTCGCCGGCCACGACCTCACCGATCGCGCCGCCGTCGAGCGGGGCGTCGAGCGCGAACGGCGGCACGTACGACTTGACGTCGTTCATCCGCCCGCGCATGTACGGGTCGACGGACATGAACCGGTTGCGGACCACCACCTGTCCCGGGCCCGGCGTCGGCACCTCGGTGGTGACCAGCCGGAAGTTCTCCGGCGTCGGCCAGCCCTCCGGCCGGGACGCCAGGTGGATCTCCCGGTTCGTCCCGCTCATCGGGCCTCACGGACCGTGCGGGTCACCTCGACGTTGCCACGGGTCGCGTTGGAGTAGGGGCAGACCTGGTGGGCCGCGTCGACGAGCTGCTCGGCGGCCGCGCGCTCGACCGCGGGCAGGTCCACCACGAGCGTCACGGCCAGGCCGTAACCGCCGCTGCCGTTCGGGCCGATGCCCACCTCGGCCTCCACGACGGAGCCGGAGACGTCCGCCTTGGCCTGGCGGGCCACCACGCGCAGCGCGGAGTGGAAGCAGGCCGCGTAGCCGGCCGCGAAGAGCTGCTCCGGGTTGGCCGCGCCACCGGCGCCACCCATCTCCTTCGGTACGGCGAGGTCCAGCTCGACCGTGCCGTCGGAGGTCCGGACGTGACCGTCGCGGCCGTCGCCGGTGGCGCGGGCGGAGGCGGTGTAGAGCACCTGCATGTCACTGCTCCTTCTGTCGGTGGATCGTCTCGGTGACCCGGGTGAGGATGCCGTGGAGGAAGACCAGCTCCTCCTCGGAGAGCCCGGTGGCGGTGGCCACCCGGCGCGGCACGTCACCCATCCGCTCCCGCAGCGCCCGGCCCCGGTCGGTGAGGCCCACCTCGACCCGGCGCTCATCCGCCGCCGATCGGGTACGCACCACCAGGCCGGCCGCCTCCAGCCGCTTGAGCAGCGGGGAGAGCGTGCCGGAGTCGAGCCGGAGCGCGGCGCCGAGCTCGGAGACCGTGGGGGCGTCGTCGTCGTGCTCCCAGAGCACCAGCAGCACCAGGTACTGCGGGTAGGTCAGGCCGTGCTCGTCGAGGATGGGCCGGTAGACGTCGGTCAGGGCGCGCGACGCCGCGTAGAGCGCGAAGCACACCTGCCGGCGCAGTACCAGATCATCGGTCACGCCCAGAACGGTAGCGCGCAATTAAGTTGTGCACAACTTGTCGGGCCGTGGAACGGTGCGGCGCCGGTCACCCGGGCACCGGTCAGCGCTCCGGGAGGTACGCCTCCAGCTCGACCTCGACCAGGAGATCCGGGTCGATCAGCCCGGCCACCACCACCATCGTGGCGACCGGGCGCACCGGGCCGAACACCGCGTTGTGCGCCCGGCCCACCTCGTCGGCGAAGATCCGGTCCGTCACGTACATCCGGGTCCGCACCACGTCCCCCGGCCCGGCGCCGACCTCGGCCAGCGCGTCCAGGCCGATCCGGATCGCCTGCGCGGTCTGCGCCGCCGCGTCACCGGCGTGCGCCACCCGGCCGTCCACCGTGGAGGTGCAGCCGGCCGTGATCGCCAGCGAACCCGCCCGGACCACCCGCGAGTAGCCGTAGAGCGCCTCCCACGGGCCGCCCGAGCCGAGCCGGGTCACCACCCCGGCGTCGGCGGACGGCTCGGCCGTCACGCGCCGGCCCGCAGCGTCGCCAGCGCCTCGGCGACGGTGAACGCGCCCGCGTAGAGCGCCTTGCCGGCGATCACACCCTCCACCCCCACCGGCTCCAGCGTGGCGAGCGCCCGCAGGTCGTCCAGCGTGGACACACCACCGGAGGCGATCACGGGGGCGTCGGTGCGGGCGCACACCTCGCGCAGCAGGTCCAGGTTCGGCCCGCGCATGGTGCCGTCCTTGGTGATGTCCGTGACCACGTACCGCGCCGCGCCCGCGGCGTCCAGCCGGGCCAGCACCTCGTACAGGTCACCGCCGTCGCGGGTCCAGCCGCGCGCCGACAGGGTACGGCCGCGCACGTCCAGCCCGATCGCCACCCGGTCGCCGTACTCGCCGCAGATCCGGTCGCACCACTGCGGATCCTCCAGCGCGGCGGTGCCGATGTTGACCCGGGCCGCCCCGGTGCCGAGCGCCGCCCGCAGCGACTCGTCGTCGCGGATGCCGCCGGACAGCTCCACCTTCACGTCCAGCTTGCCGACCACCTCGGCGAGCAGCGCGGCGTTGGAGCCCCGCCCGAACGCGGCGTCCAGGTCGACCAGGTGGATCCACTCCGCGCCGTCGGACTGCCAGGCCAGAGCCGCGTCCAGCGGATCGCCGTACGCGGTCTCGCTACCGGCGGCGCCCTGCACGAGCCGGACGGCCTGGCCGTCGGCGACGTCCACGGCGGGCAACAGGGTGAGGCTCAACGCTTCTCTCCTCGGATCCTCAACGACGGTCCAGCGCGATCACCACGATCGCGGGCAGGACCAGCAACAACAACGCGACCAGCACCAGCCGCAGTGCGAGGTCGTCCACCAGAGCCCAGATGGCCACCACCGCCACGGCGGTGAGCACCAGGATCGTCGCCCGCTCGCGGCGGGTGTGCCGGCGCAGCCGCCCGGTACGGCCACGCCGCAGCGACGGCGTCAACCGGCGTACCAGGGAACGACGCCGCTCCCGGCGTGCCACCCGGCGGGCGCGGACGGCGCGCGCCCGCTCCTGCTCGGCCTCGCGCGCCGCGCGGCGGCGGGCCCGCTCCTTGCTCACGCGGACGCCCGCGTGCCCGGCAGCGGGCCGGTCACAGCGTGCCGAGCCAGTTGCGCAGCACCGCGGCCCCGGCGTCGGCCGACTTCTCCGGGTGGAACTGCGCAGCCGAGAGCGGCCCCCGCTCCACCGCCGCGACGAAGTCCGCGCCGTGGTGCGCGGTGGTCACCGTGGCGCCCGCCTCGGCCAGCGCCGCCGGGTCGGTCACCCCGTAGGAGTGGACGAAGTAGAACCGGGTGCCCTCGGGCAACCCGGCGAACAACGTCGAGCCGGCCGGCGGGCGGACGGTGTTCCAGCCCATGTGCGGCAGCCGCCGCGCGGGCAGCCGGGTCACCCCGCCGGGCAGCAGCCCCAGCCCCTTGGTGACCACGCCGTGCTCCTCGCCGTGCCCGAAGAGGATCTGCATGCCGACGCAGATGCCCAGCACCGGCCGCCCGGCGGCGACCCGGTCGGCGATCACCGGCCCGGCGCCCAGCGCCTCGATCCCGGCCATGCACGCGGCGAACGCGCCCACGCCCGGCACCACCAGGCCGTCGGCGGACGCGGCGGCGTCCAGGTCGTCGGTGACTGTCACGTCGGCGCCGGCCCGCGCCACCGCGCGCTCGGCCGACCGCAGGTTGCCCGAGCCGTAGTCGAGCACCACCACCCGTGCCATCAGCCCTCCCCCGGCAGCAGCCAGAGCACCCCGGCGGCGGTCGCCAGCAGCGCCAGCAGGCCGGTGATCACCACGGCGGCGCGCGGCGCGCCCTGCTTGAGCAGCGACCACGTCCCGCCGACCAGCAGGCCGGCCACGATCAACAGAAGAGTGGGCAGCACCTTCATCAGAGCCCGCCTTCATTCGCGACTGCGGGACTCCGCTGCGCTGCGTTCCTCGCGCTCATCAGAGCGCGCCCTTCGTGGACGGCACCACACCCGCGTTACGCGGGTCGATCGCGGTGGCCTCGCGCAGCGCGCGGGAGACGGCCTTGAACTGCGCCTCGACCACGTGGTGGGCGTCCGGGTGGCCGCCGGGCCGGGCCGCGCGCAGCACGTCCACGTGCAGCGTGATCCGGGCCGACTGGCCGAACGACTCCCAGATGTGCCGGGTCATGCTCGTCGGGTAGACCGGCCCGATGTACGGGGCCAGCGCCGGCTCGTCGTGCACCACGTACGGGCGGCCGGACAGGTCGACGGCGGCCCGGACCAGCACCTCGTCCATCGGGACGGTGGCCGAGCCGTACCGCCGGATGCCGGCCTTGTCGCCCAGCGCCCGGTCGAACGCGGCGCCCAGCGCGAGCGCGGTGTCCTCCATCGTGTGGTGCGCGTCGATCTCCAGGTCGCCGACGGTGTGCACGGTCAGGTCGAAGCCGCCGTGCCGGGCGATCTGGTTGAGCATGTGGTCGTAGAAGCCGACGCCGGTCTCGATGTCGGCCTTGCCGGTGCCGTCGAGGTCGATCTCGACGAGCACCTTCGTCTCGTTTGTGACCCGCTCGATCCGGGCGATCCGGCTCATGAAACGTTCTCCATCGCGGTGAGGAAGGCGTCGGTCTCGGTCGGGGTGCCGGCGGTGACGCGCAGCCAGCCGGGCAAGCCGACGTCGCGCACGAGCACGCCGGCATCGAGCAGGGTACGCCAGGCCACCGTCTGGTCCCCCTCGACGGCGAACAGCACGAAGTTGGCGTCGCTGTCGGCCACCCGGTGGCCCCGGGCGCGCAGCTCGGCGACGATCCGGTCCCGCTGCCGCATGATCGCGGCCACGGTGCCGAGCAGGGCGTCGCGGTGCGCCAGCGCCGCGCGGGCGGCGGCCTGGGTGAGCGCGGACAGGTGGTACGGCAGCCGGACCAGCTGCACCGCGTCCACCACCGCCGGGTCGGCGGCCAGGTAGCCGAGCCGCCCGCCGGCGAAGCCGAACGCCTTGCTCATGGTGCGGGTCACCACCAGCCGCGGGTGGCCCGGGAGCACGGCGAGCGCGCTCACCGTGCCGGGCCGGGCGAACTCGGCGTACGCCTCGTCGACGATCACCATGCCCGGCGCCTCGTCCAGCACGGCGGCGACCACTGCCGGGTCGAGCGCGGTGCCCGTCGGGTTGTTCGGGGAGCAGAGGAACACCACGTCCGGCCGGTGCTCGCGGACCTGGGTCACCGCCTCGCCGGCGGTGAGCCCGAAGTCCTCGCCGCGCCGGGCGGGCACCCACCGGGTGCCGGTGCCGAGCGCCAGCAGCGGGTGCATCGAGTACGCCGGGGTGAAGCCGAGCGCGGTGCGCCCGGGACCGCCGAACGCCTGGAGCAGTTGCTGCTGGATCTCGTTGGAGCCGTTCGCCGCCCACACGTGGCCGGCGGTGAGCCCGTGACCGAGGTAGGCGGCCAGGTCGGCGCGCAGCGCCACCGCGTCCCGGTCCGGGTAGCGGTTGAGGTCGCGCAGCTCGGCGGCGACCGCCTTGCCGATCGCCTCCACCACCGGCTCGGGCACCGGGTACGAGTTCTCGTTGGTGTTCAGCCGCACCGGCACGTCGAGCTGCGGCGCCCCGTACGGCGTCCGCCCGCGCAGGTCGTCACGGATCGGCAGGTCGTCGAGCGTGGTCACGACGCCCCGCCCTCGCCGAACCGGACGCTGACCGCCTGGCCGTGCGCGGGCAGGTCCTCCACGGTCGCCAGCGTGACCACGTGCGGCGCCACCTCGCGCAGCGCGTCCCGCGTGTATTCGACCAGGTGCACGCCCCGCAGGAACGACTGCACGGACAGCCCGGAGGAGTGCCGCGCGCAGCCGCCGGTGGGCAGCACGTGGTTGGAGCCCGCGCAGTAGTCGCCGAGCGACACCGGCGACCAGGCGCCCACGAACACCGCCCCGGCGTTGCGGACCCGCAGCGCCCACTCGCGGGCGTTCTCGGTCTGGATCTCCAGGTGCTCGGCCGCGTACGCGTCGACCACCCGCAGCCCGGCCTCCAGGTCGTCGACGAGGACCACGCCGCTCTGCTCGCCGCGCAGCGCGGTGCCGATCCGCTCGGCGTGCTTGGCCGCCGGCGCCTGCCGGGCCAGTTCCGCGTCGACCGCGTCGGCCAACGCGGTGGACGGGGTGACGAGCACGCTCGCGGCGAGCGGGTCGTGCTCGGCCTGGCTGATCAGGTCGGCGGCGACGTGCGCCGGGTCGGCGGTGTCGTCGGCCAGGATCGCGATCTCGGTCGGGCCGGCCTCGGCGTCGATGCCGACCACGCCGCGCAGCAGCCGCTTCGCGGCGGTGACCCAGATGTTGCCCGGGCCGGTGATCATGTCGACCGGCTCGCAGCGCTCGTCGCCGGCCGGGTCGACGCCCGCGCCGTACGCGAGCATGGCGACCGCCTGGGCGCCGCCGACCGCGTACACCTCGTCCACGCCGAGCAGCGCGCAGGCCGCGAGGACCCGGCGGTCCGGCAGGCCGTCGTTGTCCTTCTGCGGCGGGCTCACCACCACCAGCGAGCGCACCCCGGCCGCCTGGGCCGGGACGACGTTCATCACCACAGTCGACGGGTACATGGCCAGGCCGCCGGGGACGTACAGACCGACCCGGTCGACCG
The DNA here is from genome assembly GCF_049538395.1 of Micromonospora sp. AB353. Taxonomy (NCBI): domain Bacteria; kingdom Bacillati; phylum Actinomycetota; class Actinomycetes; order Micromonosporales; family Micromonosporaceae; genus Micromonospora; species Micromonospora sp. AB353. Next base: position 21,495 of record NZ_JBMVFV010000083.1, read on the forward strand.
GCACCCACCGCTCGGTCACCGTGCCACCCGGCACCACGGTCGTGGTGTGGTCGGTCCGGCGCTGGTCGGCGTGGACCTTGCGGGCCCGGGTGATCGACTCCAGCAGCGCGGCGCGGACCTGCGGGTCCAGCTCGTCCTCGGCCGCGCGGATCGTCTCGACCGGCACCCGCAGCCGCTCCGGCGAGACGCCGTCGAACCGTTCACTCGCCTCCCGGATCGCCGGGTACCCATGGTCCCGGACCGCCTCCACGAGCGGGCGGATCCGCTCGACCGCCACGGAGACGTCGAGCTGGGCACGGGGCAGCAGGCGGCGCGGGTCACGGGTTCCGCCGCGCAGGTCGATCCGATTCAGCACGCCTGCGAGTCTAGGCCGCCGCCGGTGTCACCGGCCGGGCCCGCCCGCACGCCGGGACGGTGAGCCGGGACACGCGCGGGCGGGCGGGTTGGGGATACGCTCGATCACGTGAGCGCACGGCTGCCGGTGTTCCCGCTCGGGACCGTCCTCTTCCCCGGGCTGGTCCTTCCGCTGCACATCTTCGAGGAGCGCTACAAGGCGCTGGTGCGCCACCTCGTGGGGCTGCCCGAGGGCGCGCCGCGCGAGTTCGGCGTGGTGGCGATCCAGGCCGGCTGGGAGGTTGCGCCGGCCGGGCCGCCGGGTCGTTCCGGGCCGGCCGGCGGCGACGTCACGCTGCACGAGGTCGGCTGCACCGCCGAGCTGCGGCAGGTCACCGAGCTGGCCGACGGCGGCTTCGACATCGTCACGGTCGGGCGGCGGCGGTTCCGGGTCGCCGAGGTGGACGCCTCCGCCGAGCCGTACCTGACCGCCGAGGTGGAGTGGCTGCCCGAGCCGGACGGCCCGGACGAGGTCTCCGACCTGCTGGCGGCCCGGGTGATCTCGGTGTTCCGGCACTATCTCGGCCTGATCCGGCCGGACCAGCAGGAGATCACCGAGCAGCTGCCGGAGGATCCGACGGTCCTGTCGCACCTGGTCGCCGCGACCGCCGCGCTGACCGTCGCCGACCGGCAGCGGCTGCTCGCCGCCGACGACACGGCCGAGCGGCTGCGCGCCGAGCTGCGCCTGCTCAACCGGGAGACGGCGTTGCTGCGGCAGGTGCGCGCGGTGCCGGTGCCGCTCAGCGAGCTGGCTGGTCCCCCGGCGCCGAACTGAACCCGGGCGGGGGCGGCGGCCAGGCCGCGTCGGGCTCCGGCTCCGGCCGCAGCGACGGCCACCGCGACCAGCCCGCCAGCAGCGTGTACGTGACGGCGGCGCCGAACGCGGCGAGCAGCAGGTTCCCGTGCGGCACCGGCAGCGGGCCGTACCAGTCGACGCCGCCGGCGCGCAGGTCGACGGGCTTGGTGAAGGCGGTGCCCGGCGGCGCGGTCTCCACCAGCCGCTGGAACGTCGACAGCCCGATCCGGCGGCCGACCTGCCAGGCCACCACCGCCGCGCCGAGACCGCCCAGCGTCACCGCGAGCAGGCCGGCCGGGCCGCGCCGACGCCGCAGCAGCACCCACAGGGCGATCGCGGCGAGCACGCCGAAGCCGAGCGTCAGGAGGCTGAACCAGCCGTCCGCGGCGATCGGCTGCTCCGGCTGCGTGGTCGCGTAGACCGTGCCGGCGGCGGTCTGCCGGACCGGGGTGGCGGGCGCCGCCCACGCCCACAGCAGGCCCAGCGGCGCGCCGAGCACGGTGAGCAGCGCGATCACGCCGAGCGTGGTGAGCAGCGGGCGGGCCGACCGGGTGGCGCCGGCGGCGGGCAGCTCCGCCACCACGCCGGGGTATCCGGCGAGCGGGTCGGCGCCGGGTGCGGTGACCGGCGTGCCGGCGGGTACCGGCAGGCCGCCGGGCCAACCGGGCGGCTGAGCGTGCTCGGGCCACACGTCGCCGCCGGGACGCGGGGCGTCGCCGGTACGCGCGTCGGTGCCGTCGGTGCGCTCGCGCGCCCGCTCGGGCTCAGGGGTGTCCGGACTCACCCGTTGATCCTCTCAGGCCCGGGCACGGCGCGGGGCGGTGGTCGCCGCTCAGCGCGCGAACGGTTCCAGCATCACCGCTGCCGCCTTGAGCCAGGCGTTGCGGGTCTCGGCCTGGAGCTGGTGGTACTCGATCGAGGAGCCGGTCTCCAGCGCCGGGTCGTAGGGCACCACGGCGACCGCCCGGGTCCGGGTGGCGAAGTGCCGTTCCAGGTCGTCCTGCAACGAGGTACGCCCCGGCGTGGGACAGGAGATCAGCGTGACCGCGTTGTCGGCCAGCTCGCCCATGCCCACCTCGTGCAGCAGGTCGAGCATCCAATCCGCGCTGAACGCCGCGTCCTCGCGCGGCACGGTGGTCACCACGAGCTGGTCGGCGGCCTGCATGACGGTGCGCCAGTTCGGGCTCTCCACGTTGTTGCCGGTGTCCACGCAGACCACCTCGTGCGTGCGGCGCAGCAGCTCCAGCACCCGCTTGACGGTGAACTGGTCGAGCCGCTGGGCGAAGCGCGGACTCTCCTCGCCGGCCAGCACGTCGTACGAGCCGTCGGAGGCGTGCCGCAGGTAGTCGTCGAGGTGCGACAGCAGCGTGTTGCCCTCGAGGATCTCGATCTGCGCCAGGTCGTGGATCAGATGCCGGATGGTACGGGCGTGCCGGGCGCTGCCGGCCCGCAGACCGAGCGTGCCGCGCAGCTCGTTGTCGTCCCAGGCGAGCACGCCGCGCCCGCGCACGCTGCCCACCGTCGCGGCGGCGAGCACCGTCGCGGTGGTCTTGTGCACCCCGCCCTTGGGGTTGGCGAAGGCGAGCACCCGCGGGGTGCCCAGCTCGCGGCGCAGCACGCTGGTCGCCCGTTCCAGTTCCGGGTCCGTCTCCGGGGCGCGCCACTGCACCTGGGCCGCGTCGACCCGGCCGGAGCGGCCCTCCAGCGGGCGGCGGGGCGCGGGCACCACCGGCTCCGGGGCGGGCGGCGTGTCCGGCCGGTAGCGGCCCCGGTCGAGCAGCGCGTAGCGGGACTCCGGCGGGGGCGGCGCGGGCCGGTAGCCACCGTCCAGAAGGGAGTACCGGGACTCGGCCGGCGCCTCGGCCCGGCCGCGCGGCTCCGGACGGGCCGGGTCGGGCCGCCAGGACGGCTCCGGGCGCGGCTCGGCGGTGAGGGGCTGCTCGGGCGCGAACGACGGGTCGGCGCGCCAGGACGGGTCGGGCGGGTAGGGCTGCCCGGCGCGCCAGGACGGCTCCGGATCGCTGCGGTACGCCGGTTCGGCCCGGTACGCGGGCTCGCCGTCGTGCCGGGGATCGGCGCGGAAGGCCGGGTCGACCCGGAACGTGGCCTCGGCCCGGTAACCGGGCTCGGCGCCGTA